>JBJMNM010000439.1:0-8358 GCA_045804305.1 Gemmatimonadaceae bacterium
GAGGAAGGCGCGACGATTCGGTTCCTCACCGATCCGCGTGCGTACGCGTTGTTCGTGCTCACGCGCTTCGAGGGGACGGAGTTGATGGGGCTCTCGCCCTTCATCTATGCCAGGAATGCGGTGGACGTCGCCGTCACCGGTGCCGGAACGCTCGATGGACAGGCGGGGAACGAGCACTGGTGGAACTGGAACGGCAGCCCGCGCTACGGATGGAAACAGGGGGAAGGGAACCAGCGCGCGGCGCGGGCCCGGCTGTTCCAGATGGCGGAGGACGGGGTTCCGGTGAGCGCCCGCCGTTTCGGCGTGGACTCGTTCCTCCGGCCACAGTTCATCCAGCCGTACCAGTGTCGCAACGTGCTCATCGAAGGCGTCACGATCAGGAACTCTCCAATGTGGGAGATCAATCCGGTGCTCTGCACGAACGTGACGGTCCGCGACGTCACGATCGACAGTCACGGGCCGAACAACGATGGTTGCGATCCCGAGTCCTGTCACGACGTCCTGATCGAGCAGTGTCGCTTCAACACGGGCGACGACTGCATCGCGATCAAGTCGGGGCGGAACGCCGACGGACGCCGCATCAACGTGCCGAGCGAGAACATCATCGTGCGGGACTGCGAGATGCAGGATGGGCACGGCGGCGTGACGATCGGCAGCGAGATCTCGGGCGGTGTGCGGCACGTCTACGCCGAGCGGAACAAGATGGACAGCCCGAACCTCGACCGCGCCCTTCGGCTCAAGAACAATGCGATGCGTGGCGGCGTGCTCGAGCACATCTACATGCGCGACGTGACCGTCGGTCAACTGGCCGACGCGGTGCTGCAGGTGGATTTCCTGTACGAGGAAGGAGCGAACGGGAACTATCCGCCGGTCGTGCGCGACGTCGAGTTGGCTCGCGTCACGAGCCAGAAGAGCACCTACGCGCTCTATCTGCGCGGCTACGAGAAGGCGACGATCGATGACATTCGCGTCATCGACTGTACCTTCGAATCAGTCACGAAGGCGGACGTGGTCGATCACGTGACGCATCTCGAGGAGCGCAACGTCACTGTGAATGGACAGAAGGTGAGCCGCTGATCTCGCGGCGAGGCGACACTCACTCCCACAGCCCCATGCGCTATCTCCCGACGCCCGAGCAGACGACGCGCCTCACGCCGGACGAGCTTCGCGCGCACTTTCTCGTCTCGGGCCTCTTCATGCCCGGCGAAGCCCGATTCGAGATGATCGACCTCGACCGCGTGACGATCGGTGGCGTGATACCGCTCGAACAAGCGATCCCGCTCGTCGCGCCCGACGAATTCGCCGCGAAATCGTTCACCGAGCGTCGTGAGCTCGGCATCCTCGACATCGGCGGCGCGGGCAGCGCGCAGGTCGATGGGACGGTTCATCAGCTCGGCAAGCGGGACATGTTGTACGTCGGCCGCGGGGCGCACGAGATCAGCCTGTCGAGCGCGAATGCGGAGGATCCGGCCCGCTTCTTCCTCGTCAGCTACCCCTCGCACGCCGAGCATCCGACGGCGCGCGTCGGCGCCGAGGATGCGGAAGCGGTGGAGCTCGGCTCGCAGGATCGCGCCAACCGACGCCGGCTCGCACGCTACATCCATCAGGGCGGTGTGCGAAGCTCCCAACTCGTGATGGGAGTCACCTCTCTGCACGAGGGGAGCGTGTGGAACACGATGCCGCCGCACACGCATGTGCGTCGGACCGAGATCTACCTGTACTTCGATCTTCCCGTCGATGGTGTGGTGTTTCATCTGCTCGGCACACCGGACGCGACGCAGCACCTCGTCGTCCGTGACGGCGAGGTCGCACTGTCGCCATCGTGGTCGATCCACTCCGGCTGTGGTACGACGAACTACACTTTCTGTTGGGCGATGGGCGGTGAGAATCAGGAGTTCGCCGACATGCAGGGCTTCGACATGTCGACGCTGCGCTGAAGTTCGCGATGCGGATCGCCGATTGCGGCAGCGCGCATCACGCGCGAGGAAATTACGGTGCGCGGTGTGCAGTGAGTTTTCGGCATGTCGCACCGTTCAATCAATGGCCGCACGCACGGTGATCACTCGCGCCTCGTCACGGGACGGCGGCGCGACGCTCTCGGACTCGTTCTCGACGCCGTCGATGCGGTGATGGAAGACGGGATTCCCCACCCGGGGTGGATGCGTGACGACGCGGAGTTGCGCACTTGCGCGCTCGAGGCAGCGTTCACCGAAGCGGAGGCGATCGTATCCAAGCTGCGAGGCACCGGTGTGGTCCCTGCTCCCATGTCACGTACCGACGCGGACGGACTCATCGCCGCTGCGGCCGCAATCTGCGTGTGGGGACGAATCGCGGGGCAGTCGCATCCGGTGCTCGATCATCTCGCCGAGGCGCTCGCGGCCGTTCCGCCGACGACTGTGCCGCTCGCGCAGCTCGCCTGACGGCGCGCTTGACTCGCGCGGATGTCGGCGCGAGACTGCACTCGTGCGCGACTGTCGCGCATTGCATTCTCCGAGGCGCCTGTGCGTACCGCCATCTCTGACGTCGTGATCCAGGCCGCGCACCGCGCGGTCTGATCGCTCGCGCCGATCGCTCATCGCGATCTGGCCCACGTCATCGTCGTCGCAAGTCGTTCGCGGCGACTCACGGAGAACGATCCACCATGCCGATCGAATTTCGGACGCCGGCGCTCCTCGCGCTGGGCTGGTCCGAGGCGCGCGCTCGGGAATTCGCGCCTCTCGTCACGCGCGAGCTCGCACCAGCACGTGTCGTCGCACAGCATCGGAGCCACTACGTCGTATCGGACGGTGAGCTCGATCGCCGCGCTGTGCTGAGCGGTGGGCTCCGTGCCGAGCTCGGCGCGTCGATGGACGTTCCGGTCGTCGGTGACTGGGTTGCGACACGGCGGTCATCGTCGCCCTCGATCATCGAGGCACTGCTTCCGCGAAGCAGTGCGTTCGTGCGTCAGCGTGCAGGCGTCGCGATCGCGGCCCAGGTCGTCGCGGCGAACGTCGACCTCGCGTTGATCGCCACGGCCATCGTCGGCGATCTTAACGCTCGCCGACTGGAGCGGTACGTCACCCTTGCCTGGGAGAGCGGTGCGTTGCCGCTCGTGCTCATGACCAAGTCGGATCTCGTCGCGCCCGACGAGATGGCCGCAGCGCGCATTGCGGTGAACGCGGTCGCGCCGGGCGTCGAGGTGCTCGCGCTGTCCGTACAGACGGGCGAGGGACTCGACACACTCGGATGTCTTCTCGCTCCCGCGAGCACGGCGGTCCTCGTCGGGTCGAGCGGAGTCGGGAAGTCCACACTCATCAATGCCCTGCTCGGTGCGGCGCGCTTGGCCACAGCGACGGTCCGTGCGGACGGACGTGGTCGGCATACCACCACGCATCGAGAGCTCGTGCGGCTCCAGAATGGCGCATTGCTCATCGACACTCCCGGAATGCGCGAACTCCAGCTGTGGAGCGATGGCGAGGGACTCGCCGCGTCGTTCGTCGACATCGAGATGCTCGCCGCCGAGTGTCGATTCGGTGACTGCGCGCACGGCACGGAGCCGGGATGCGCCGTGCGCGCTGCGGTCGAGGCGGGCTCGCTCGAGCTGGATCGGCTCGAGAGCTACTTCAAGTTACGGCGCGAGATCGAAAGACACGCCCGACTGAGCGATCCGCGGGCGTCGGCTGACGCCAACCGGCGTCTTCGCGCGCTGCACCGAGCACAGTACGCGATGCCGGACAAGCGCGACCGATAGGAGGTCGTCAGTTTCGCGCGACGGCGAGGTCGGGCGACGTCGCCATCGCGCCCACCTCGTCTCGTTCGTGCTCGCGGTGTCGCGAGAATGCCCGCCACGTACCGAGGAGCCACGCGATGCCGATGAACATCCCGCCGAGGAGGTCGGTGGGCCAGTGCACCGCGAGATAGAGTCGCGAGAACGAGTTGCCGAGAAAGATCAGCGCGGCGGCGAAGAACGGCCAACGCCATCCGCGCGCTCGATACAGGAGCAAGGCGACTGTGAAGTACAGCGCGATGGTCAGAATGGCATGGCCGCTCGGATACGATGCCCAGTTGTAGATGCCTCGGCGCGGAAACAGATCCGGACGGTCGCGGCCGAGCAGATACTTCATCGTCGGATTGAGCGAGAGCGAGCCGGTGGTGACCACGAGGAGCTGAATGGCGACGAGCCCCATGTGCTTGCGCTTCCACAGCCACCATCCGATGGCGATCGTTGCGGGCAGGATCGTCAGATTCGTTCCCGTGTACGGCATGTCCAGCACGACCCTGTCCAGCCAGCCCGGAAGCGACATGTGGAACCAGCGGAGCGTGTCGCGCTCCCACGCGGATCCGGTGTCCCAGGTCGTCGAGGTGCGCACGATGAGCCCGTACCCAATCCCGACTGCCCACGCGAGCAGATAGGCGAAGACGAGGTCGCGCACGAGCCGGCGCCGGGCCGATGGCGTCAATTCAGCGTCCTCCATTCAGCCCCCGGTCGGCGTCTGTGTTCCACCTCGGGTCCCGATCCAGCGTCGCACCTCGGCGACGACCGCATGCGGCTCGACGGGCTTCGCCAGGTACGACGTGAAGCCCACCTGAGCCGCGCGTTCGCGGTCATCCGAAAGTGCGTGCGCCGTGAGCGCGATGATCGGAATGTCGCGCGTCGAGGGATCCTGTCGCAGAATCCGCGTCGCCTCCCAACCGTCGATCCCGGGGATCGAAATGTCCATGCGGATGAGCTCGGGGCGCTCGGTGCGGGCGAGCGCGACGGCTTGTACCCCGTCGAGCGCCTCGATCACCACGTATCCCAGATGCCGCAGCAACGTCGCGTAGATCATCCGGTTGTCCTCGTTGTCCTCGACGAGAAGCAACCGCTGGCCCGTAGGCGCGGAGGAGCTCAAGTTGTTCGTGTCCGAGTGGAGGGCTGTCACAGCACCGGACAGAAGCAAGGCCGATGCCCGCGGACGAGCGCGCCAGTGTCCTCAGGACCTGGAACGCTCCAGTGAAGCGATCTTCTGCACTCGTCTTCGGTGACGTTCGGCACCGGAGAACCGGGCGCGCAGGAAGCCTCGCACCAACTCGAGCGCCAACTCCGGTCCGATCACGCGCGCCCCGAGCGCGATGACGTTCATGTCGTCGTCCTCGACGCCCTGATGAGCAGAGAAGGGGTCGTGACACAGGGCACAGCGCACTCCGGTCAGCTTGTTCGCCGCGACGCTCGCCCCGACACCGCTGCCGCACACGATGATTCCACGATCGGCTTCGCCGCTCACAATCGCCCGACCGACCGCGGCGGCCACGTCGGGATAGTCGTCGCCAGGCACCGGCTCATCGGGGCCGCAGTCGACGATTTCGAATCCGCTCGAGCGCAATTCCTCGAGGATCGCAGGGCGGAGCGGCCATCCCGCGTGGTCGGAACCGAACGCGATCCTCATCGGAGACCTCCAGCCGGAGTCGATGGACGTGCCCAGCCGGCTGGTCGTCGGCTCGGCCTGGGCGCCGCCCATGAGGGGCTGTCACCCGAAGAGGCGCCGCGCGTGACCGGAGTCACGGTGCGCGGGCGTTCATGACGATTGAATATACGGTCGAGACTGACAGAAAGATCGAGTGCGCTCCGCTCGTGCATTGGTTGCGTTTTGTGATCTGGGTCGTGAATCAGCACGGGGCGCCGGCGCTCCTCCCTCCTCGGTTTTAAAGACCCTCAGCGAGATGCCTGCGATGTCCAGTGAGGGCGCGCCCAACGAATCGCGCGCAGAAGCAGCAGTCGCCCGCCGCGAGCGGCTTCGGTTCACCGGCTTCGCGCTGACGCGCTCGCCATCCGGGCAGGTCACCTGTGAAGTCTCGCTCGAGTGGGCACCGGGCGAAGCGATCGTCGGACGGGCGCAGGGCCAGGCAAGTCCCGCAGGCGATGCCCGACTCGGAGCGGATGCAGCAATTCGCGCGCTCGAAGTCTTCACGCAGGGCACCATCACCTTTGAGCTGGTCGGAGTAAAGGTCGTGCGGGCCTTCGACGCGAACGTCGTCATCGCGTCGCTGATCCAGCGCGGCGATGCGGGTCCCGATCGGCTGCTCGGTTGCTATCTTGCTGACGGCGATATGGTCAAAGGTGCCGCCCTCGCCGTTCTCAATGCGACGAACCGCGTGCTGGGCAACTACATCAGCACGCTCTGATAGATCCGCCTCGGACCAAGTCCGGGGTACGCGAACGCATGTCGACCCGCTACTGTGTGGGTCATCGCCCCATCGGCGGGGCGTCCAATCGAGACAAGTGCCCGCCGCATCCCTCCCGCGGCCGGCCCCGATTCCGGAGAACGCACGTGCGCGTCCCCCACATCCTCACTGGCACCATCCTCCTTGCCGGCTGTTATTCACATCCGGCACCGGCGCCACATCCGCACACGGTGATCGTCGCCGGTGCCCCGCGAAAGAGCGCTGGCGACTCCACCAAACGGGCGCCGACGACGGTGGCTTCGCCGACGGCCACGGTGGGCGCGCCAGCAGTCACGAAGAGCGCGACGGGTGTGGCGGAGTCCATGGTGTCCACCACGGACGTGGCGAAAGGGGCGATCTACGTCTTCGGTGATTCGCTCGTCGCCGCGCCGGCCGCCAAGAGCGACTCGCTCGAGGAGCCGACGTGGGACATGGACGTTCGATCGTACGAGACGCAGGAGCGCGTCGCGCACTACGTGAGCATGTTCACGGGGCGGGCGAAGGATCGGATCACCGAGCGGCTCCAGCGAGGGACACGCTACGAGCCGATGATCCGCGCGAAGATGAAGGCCGGCGGACTGCCCGAGGACATGTACTATCTGGCCCTCGTGGAAAGCGGCTTCGACCCGCACGCGTACTCGCGCGCCGCCGCGGTCGGCATGTGGCAATTCATGACGTCCACGGCGCGCGACATGGGGCTTCGCGTCGACCGATGGGTCGACGAACGCCGGGATCCCGTTCGGTCCACGGGAGCAGCGGTGCGATTCATTCGCGGGCTCCGTGAGGAGTTCGGCTCGCTCTACCTGGCCGCGGCGGCCTATAACGGCGGGCCTGGCCGGGTGTCACGCGGCCTGGCGCGCTATGCGGACGACCTCGAAGGCACGCCGGGCGACGAGGCCTTCTTCGTGCTCGCCGAGAAGGACTATCTGCGCAACGAGACGCGGGAGTACGTCCCGCAGCTGATCGCGGCAGCGCTCATCGCCAAGGAGCCGGTGCGCTACGGGATGACGCTCCACGCCCTCTCACCTCTCGCTTACGATTCCGTCAGCGTTCGGGGAGGCACGCCAATCGCCGCCATCGCCAAGGCGGCGCATGCCTCGACCCACGACATTCTGGACCTGAACCCGCACCTGTTGCGTGGTATGACCCCACCGCGCGAAACCTACCAGGTGCGGGTGCCCGTCGGCGCGGCGGCGCGCTTCGACAGCGCGTTCGCGACACTGTCGGAGGAAGAGCTCAAGGCGACCGTTGGCCTTGAGTCGAAGAAGGGGGACACCGCCGAGCGACTCGCCCAGGCGCACGACATCTCGGTCTCGGCCCTCAAGGCGTTCAATCCGAACCTGGAGCGACTCAAGAGCGGACGGCTGGCCCCTGGTCAGTATCTGGTGCTGCCGACATCCGCTGTCGCGTCGGCGAGCCTGGAGATCCCCGACCCATCAATCGAGAACTTTCCGCACAGCTCGGGCAGGATGCGGGTCCACACCGTCCGCCGCGGCGAGACGATGCGGAGCATCGCGCTGAAGTACGACATGACCCCCGAACGGCTGATGCGGATCAACGGCCTTCGCAAGCCGCGCATCTTCCCGGGCCAGTCACTGCTGTTGGCGCGAGCCAGCAAGGCGTCCGCGGGCAGCAGGGTCGCCAAGACGAAGACTTCGAAGACCAGCAAGCGCTCGAGGTCCGGCGAGGAGCCGAAAAAGCGTTCGGGCGCCAGCTCGAAAGCCAGCGCCCGAACGAAGTGATGCGGCGGGCCATGCCCGCGAGCTCCGACCGATCAGGTCACTCCATGACCCCCGTGCCGCGATAGCCCTTCGTCAGGATGCGGTCGTAGCCATTCGACGGGTTCTCGCCCTGCGCTCTGGACTTCTCGACCGCCACCGGTCCGCGATTATAGACCAGGAGGGCGAGCTTCATGTTGCCGTGGTACTCGTCCACGAGCCCGCGCAGGTAGCGGAAGCCGACGCGCAGGTTGGTCGTGGGGTCGTAGAGACGCTCCTTGGTGATACCCTTCACGTAGAACCTGGCCGTGGACGGCATGACCTGGGTCAGGCCCAACGCGCCGACCGGGCTGGTCGCGTGCACGTTGAAGTCGCTTTCGAGCTTCACCAGACGGAACGCCAGCTCCGGATCGATCCCCTCGGCCGACGCGACATCGACGATCTTGCCGGCCAGGTCCGC
>JBJMNM010000440.1:0-3003 GCA_045804305.1 Gemmatimonadaceae bacterium
CGGCACCGAAGCCTCGGGCGGCGTGATCCAGGTCTTCACCAAGAAGGGCAGCGGCGCGGCGCCGGAGTGGGCGCTCAACGTCGGCGTCGGCATGAATCACATGGGCCACCTCGGCTCGAGCGACGATCCCACCGGCGTGTTCGTGAATCAGTGCACGGGCCCCAACCTGCAGGACGCGCAGGGTGTGCCGTGGGTGGATCCGACCTGTCCGAGCAGTGGTACCTGGCTGCGCACCGGTGCCGTACAGAATCACTCGATCTCGGTGAAGGGTGGCGCGCAGCAGACCAGCTATTTCGTGTCCGGGAACTTCAGCTCGGAGGAGGGGGTCATTCCGACCAGCTCCGCCAAGTCCGGCGGTGCCCGCGCCAACTTCAGCTTCTCCCCATCGAGTACGCTGCTGTTCAGCTTCAACTCGTCGTTGACGCGGAACGAGATCCAGTTCATCCCGGACGGCAACTTCGCGTGGGGGTTCATGCTCAACGTCGGGCGCGGCTCGCTGGGCAACTTCAAGGGCGGCAAGGGCGAGTGCGTCGGCATCACGGTCACCTGCGTCACCAACGGCTACCTGCTCGACCAGAAGGCGACCAACTCCGCCGATCACTTCATCAGCGGCCTGACCCTCAACTGGAGTCCGACCCCCGCTTTCACCAACCGCTTCGCCCTCGGCTACGACTACAACAACACCGATAGCCAGGACATCATTCCGTTCGGGTACATCAATCTGCCGCTCGGCCGGTTGGACAAGACGGATTGGAACCACACCAAGCTGTCACTCGACTACGCCGGCTCGTACCAGCGCGCGCTGTTCGGGCTTGCGTCCACGTCCTCGTGGGGCGGCCAGCTGTTCGACGACCGTGACAAGCTCACCGGCATGACGGGGAACGACTTCTCCGGGCCCGGCGATCCGACGCTCAGCAGCGCGGCGCGCGTCACGCTCGGTACCGCGAACCGTCCGCGCGTCGTGAACGCGGGACTCTTCCTGCAGCAGATGTTCGGCTGGCAGGATCGTCTGTTCGTCACCGGTGGACTACGCGTGGACGGCAACAGCGCGTTCGGGTCCGGCTTCGGGCTGCAGCCCTATCCGAAGATCAGCGCCGCCTACGTGTTGTCCGAGGAGCCATTCTGGCCTCGTCAGTGGATCTCCACGTTGAAGCTGCGTGCCGCGGTCGGCGAAGCCGGCAAGGCACCGGGGGCATTCGACGCCGTGCGTACCTGGGATCCGATCGCGGCGGATGAAGGCAAGGCGGGCTTCACGCCAGCGCAGCTCGGCAACCCGCAGCTTGGTCCGGAGCGCACACGTGAGATCGAGTTCGGCTTCGACGCCGGAGCGCTCGACGACCGGATCTCCTTCGAGCTCACGGCCTTCCGTGCCCGCACGCTCGACGCACTAATCGGTGTCACCTATCCACCCACCCAGGGCTTCACCCGCACCCAGCTCGAGAACGTCGGCACCCTGGAAAATTCAGGCGTCGAGATGCAGCTCTCGGGCGACATCGTGCGCCGCGACGCGCTCGAGTGGACCGGCCGAATCAACTATACGGCGATGTCCAACAAGGCGATCGACCTCGGGGGGCGCATCATCCCCATGGGCTCGTCGGTCTACGTGCGCGAGGGATATCCGGTGCCGTCGTACTTCGGCAATCGGGTCACCAATCCGGACGCGATCGCTGAGCCGAACATCGAGACCAACTCCTTCCTCGGCAACGCCTACGCCAATCATCTGCTCGGGCTCAGCACGACCATCCGGCTGTACAAGGACGTCGCGCTCGACGTGCTCGGCGAGTACCAGGGCGGCGGCATGCTCGGCAACTTCGTCGGGTATCAGAACGAGAACCGCGGCGTGTGGTATCCATGTTACGGTACGCAGCAGAAGCTCCGCGCCTTCGCCGCCGGCAACACCGCGGCGCTCGACGACGTGACGGCGCTCCAGCGCGCGAAGTGCGCGATCGATCCGGTGAAGATCAACAGCGACTACTGGGTGCAGTCCACCAACTTCTTCAAGATCCGCTCCGCGTCGCTGTCGTGGCACCTGCCACAGAACCTCGTGCCACGGACGACGTCGGCAACGCTCGTGCTGGCCGGTAGGAATCTCTGGAAGTCCACCGACTACGACGGCCTCGATCCCGAGCTCCGCGATGCGAGCGATCAGGGCGCATCGCTCGCCCGTCGCGAGTACTATCAGCTTCCGCCCGCCAAGCAATTCCTGGTGTCCATGCGCGTGCTCTTCTGACCGGTCATCGAGACTCATCCATGTCCAACGACAACAACATGCGCGGGCCCCTCGCCGCCGCCCTCCTCGCGGTGGCCCTGCTCGGAGCATGCAAGGATTTCCTCACCGTCAGCAACCCCGGTCCGATCGAGGACTCCAAGCTGCAGAGCGTCGAGGCCGTGGCCGGCTTCGTGACCGGCATGTCCGGCGATCTTTCCAACTCGCTCGACGAGATGGTGCGCATCACGGGCATCGCGAGCGACGAGCTCGCGCACGGCGGCAGCTACACCGGCGAAGGATTGTGGTACCGCGGCATCATCAAGCCGGAAGACATCAACGATCAGTGGGCGTTGATGCAGCGGGCCCGCTGGGTGGCCGAGCAGGGAATCGAGCGGATCAAGGGGATTCCCGGCGAAGTCTACGACTCCGATCCCGCGGCGGCGCGAGCGAATCTCCTCGCCGGCTTCGCCAATCGGCAGCTTGGCGAGAACGTGTGCCAGGCGGTGTTCGATGGTGGTCCGGCACAATCCGATTCGGCGCACTTTACCCGCGCCAACATCTACTTCACGGAAGCCATCCGCATCGCGAGCGCGAAGAACGTGGTCGACGTCCTCACCGCCGCATACGGCGGTCGGGCCTCCGTGCGGGCGTCGGTCGGTGACTGGGCCGGCGCCGTCGCCGACGCGCAGCAGGTCCCTGCGGCGTTTGTGTACGTCTCCCCCTTCTCCACGAACTCCACACGCGAGAACAACTCGCTCGTGCAGGAGACCACCGTGCGCCGCGAGTTCACCGTC
>JBJMNM010000441.1:0-2718 GCA_045804305.1 Gemmatimonadaceae bacterium
GAGCGAGCGCGCGCGCCTGGCCCAGTCCACCGGTCGCCGGTTGTCCGGGTCCACCAGTGCGCGGAACCAGAGCTCGTCACCCTGATAGAGATCGGGGACGCCCGGTGCCATGAGATGAACGACAACGCGGCCCAGCGCGTTCCACCGGCCCTGCGGCTCCAGGCTCGTCACGAACTGCTCCACGTCGTGCAGGAACGGCGCGTTCGACGCCCGATCGAGCATCCCGGCGATGTACCGCTCGATCGCGCGCTCGTACTCGGCATCCGGATCGGTCCAACTGGTGCTGACCTTGGCTTCGCGAACGGCCTTCTGGATGTAGGCCGTGAGCCGCTCGCGCAGCTCGCCGAGCCAGCGGTCGTCGTCCGTGGCGCGCACCCCTGAGCCCACCGGCCACAGCCCTACGAGCGCCTGGTAGATGAAGTTGTCCGTCGCGCGCGAGGGCGCGAGCCGGCCGGCCACCACGGATTGCAGCGACCGATGATGCCGGCGCCAGCGCCGCAGCCGCCGCTCCCACGCGGTGGCATGCTCGCTCAACGCGTCGAGCCGAGCGCGGACGTCGGCGCTGCGCTTCGTGTCGTGCGTGTTCGTGGCGTTGAGCGAGCCTGGATGTCGCGACGCCCGCTCGCGCAGTCGCTCGTTCAGCCGCCCTATGGCACCGCCGAGCCCGACTCCGGGATCGCCGCCTACCTCGTTCCGCGATGCGAGCGGCGCGTAGACGTACAACGCGGTGTCCTCCACTCCCTTCGCCGCGGCCGGACCGGTGAGCTGCTGCCAGCGCAGCACGAAGGCGAGCCTCGCGCGCGCCGGCTCCCGCTCCGCCGTGCGCCACGGTCCGAGCAGCGCACGCTCCAGCGCCTCGGTTGCCACGGCGTCGGCATGGCCGCGCTCGCGGACCTGCGCGAAGGCGCGCTCCAGCACCACACGGTCGACCGGGCTCGCGTCCACATTCTCGGAGTCGATGTAGGTGCGATACACTGGCAGCACCGCCACCAGCTCCACGATGGCTCCCGCGTACGCTCCGATGCTGCGGTGCTCCCATCCTGCTCGGCGCGCCACGACGGCGAGCATCGGCGCGATGCGGCGGACGTCGGCGTTGAGGGCGCTGCGCAGCACGCGGCGCTTGGAGTCCACCGCGACGGCGTGAAAGTCCGGCGTGCCGAGCCGCCCGCGGTAGCGCGACTCGAGCGCGTCGTAGCCCACCGGATCGATGAACACGTCCTCGAGCGCCGTCATGATCTCGTAGCCGGTCGTGCCGTCCACCGGCCAGTCGGCCGGCAGGCTCTCGCCGGGCGCGAGGATCTTCTCCACGACGATCGGCACGCGTGCAGCTCCTTCCGTCGCGGGGCGGCGCTCGTCCACGGCTGCACGCAGGCGTTCGAGGTATCGCCGTGGCTCCAGCAGTCCGTCGATGTGGTCGACGCGCAGTCCGTCCACGATGCCGTCGGCGACGAACTGGAGCACGGCGCGATGCGTCGCCTCGAACACCTCGCGGTTCTCGACGCGCAGCGAGATCAGCTCGTTCACGTCGAAGAAGCGGCGGTAGTTGAGGTCGCGCTGCGCCGAACGCCAGAAGGCGAGCTCGTAATGCTGATGGGCGAGCAGCTCGCGCAGCCGCGCCTGCCCTTCCGCGCCGATCGTCCAATCGCGCACCACCTCGCGCGCCGAGGGGTCGCGCATCGCCAGCTCCAGCTCCGGCGGCAGCGTGGTGGGATCGACGGGAAAGGTGTGGTCGAAGTATCGAATGCGGACGCCGAGATCCGAGACGTCCAGCGTGATCTCGTCGCGCTCGATGACTCGCTCGAGCGCATCGCCCAGCACGGGAAGGAGCACCTTGCCCACGAGCCGGCGCGTGGGCGCGCGCCATTCCACGTCGAACCAGCTGGCGAAGCGCGATTGGCTTCCGCGCTCGAGCAGATCGTCCCAGTACGGATTGTCCGGCCCGATCCCCATGTGATTGGGAACGATGTCGAGCACGATCCCCATCCCATGCGCGTGCGCCTCATCCGCCAGCGCGACGAGCGCCGCATCGCCGCCGAGCTCCAGGCTCACGTGAGTCGGATCGGCGACGTCGTAGCCATGCGTGCTGCCCCGTCGCGCCGCCAGTACCGGGGAGAGATACAGGTGCGAGACGCCGAGGCGGTGCAGATACGGCACGCGCTCGCGGGCATGGTGGAGAGTGAAGCTCGCGTTGAGCTGGAGGCGGTACGTGGAGGTCAGCGGGCGCATGCTCAGAGTTACTCGACTCAGGACCGATTACTGAGTTGCTGGGAACAGATGACGCAGTTGCCCGAAAGCCGATTGAGCGAGTAGTGGGTCCTCGAGTGGAGGACCGAGTACTCCACTCAATGCTGGCACTACTGCCAAGTCGGCTTCGGGCAACTTCGTATTCTGTCCTCGGTAGTTCAGTACACGGTCCTGGGTCGAGTCGGAAATGCGCCAACCGTTCACTCCTTGGAGCTTCATGTTCCCAGCGCCCTTTCCGTCCTTGGATTCGCCAGAAGCTCCTCGAGCGTCTCCCGCATCCGCCTCGACCAGCTCGCGTACCGATCCTGCCACACGCCGGGGATGTTCACCGGCGTCGTCTCGTGCGCGAGATCGTCGAGCGACAGCCCCACGAGCGCCGAGGGGGTGCGCCTGATGAAGGTGTGCACGCCGGCGATGAGGTCGTCGGAGGTCACGTTCTCGCGCGCGGACTCCGGGAGGATGCCTTCGTCGATC
>JBJMNM010000442.1:0-3106 GCA_045804305.1 Gemmatimonadaceae bacterium
ATTCGTCGTCTCGCCGGTGGACGCCCACGCGGCATCGACGATCCTCTCTCCCGCCACGGTCGCTCGCGCCAGCCCGCGCGTCGTCGCGTCGTCGAGGCCGCGCCACTCGAATCCTCGCGCCACGCCGAGACCGATCTGGCGAAAGGATGCGAGGAGCGGGTCCGCGGAATCCATCGACACCGGCAGCCATCTCCGCATCCAGTGACCCAGGCGCTCGAAATAGCGCAGCGCCTTGGGCCCATCCTGCGGCGCGGCCGCGAGCTGCGCCGTCGTCGGCGGCCTGTATGCGAGTCCGTGGCGAAGGTAGGCGGACAGCGGCATGATCTGGAAGCCGCGCTGGGCGTCGAGCGCGTCCGGCAGATCGGCGTCGCCCTTCACGAAGATGCGCACGGCCGCGACGCCAACTCTGGTGCGCGACCGGAGGCGCGTCATCTCGCCCGGCACCTCTACGTTGCAGTCAGGGCCGGTGATGACATACACCCCTGGTTGCTGGCCCTTCGTCCCGCCGATGTTGTGGAAGACCTCGTCGAAGTGGTCGCCGAGCTGGACGAGGTACCACCGCTCCCTCTCCAGCTTCGGGACGAAGATCACCACCGGCTCGCGTCCGACGTCGAATGCGGCGTACGCATCGATCGTCACGTTGTTCGGCGTCCTCACGAAGCGATCCGCCGCCGTCTTGAGCGCGGTGAACTTGCGGAACGCGTTCCAGCCCACCCCGCCCGCCCTCAGCGCGTCCGGGAGCGTTCGCCCATACTCGGCGAGCGGATAGCCCCACAGGAAGGCGGTCACACCGAGCGCATAGGCGGTCTCTTCGCGTGCGTCGAATGTCGAGGCCGCAGCGCCGCGATGAACGGGCGACGCGGTCGTCCTTGGTGGAACCTGGATCATGTCAGCTCCGGGATGCCGAGCGTCGTCGGGACTGACGGGGCTCGCACACGATCTGAGTTTTCGATCCACGAGCGGCACGGCCAAGTAGGCCTTGGTCGTACCCACTTGGTGCGGCTTTCAGCTATCGGCCGAGTCGGCGTATTGAGAGGTGGACCGTGACAACTTCACATACCGTCCCGCACGGAGGCCGCGATGCTCGATCGCCCCGCTACACCCGACACCATCGTCCTCGTCCATGGCTTCTGGGTGACTCCGCGAAGCTGGGAGCACTGGATCGCGCACTACGAGTCCAAGGGCTACCGCGTGCTCGCGCCCGCCTACCCGGGCTTCGACGTCGAAGTCGAGGCCCTCAACCGCGATCCGTCGCCGATCGAGCGGGTGACGGTGCCGCAGATCATCTCGCATTTCGAGTCGATCATCAGCGGGCTCGAGACGCCACCGATCCTGATGGGCCATTCCGCCGGCGGGGCGTTCGTGCAGGTCCTGCTCGACCACGGCTTCGGCGCCGCGGGGGTGGCGATGAACTCGGCGCCGACCGAAGGCGTGCTCGTCTCGCCGCTCTCACAGCTCAAGTCGGTGTTCCCGGTGCTGAAGAACCCGGCGAACCGCCACCGGGCGGTTGGCTTCACGCACGACCAGTGGCACTACGCGTTCACGAACACCTTCACCGAGGAGGAGTCGCGCGCCTTGTATGAGCGGTACGCCATCCCGGCGTCCGGCGGGATCTTCTGGGACAGCGTGCTCGCCAACCTCATTCCCGGCCCGCAGGCGGTGTACGTGAACTACCACAACGATTCGCGCGCCCCGCTGCTGTTCATCTCGGGAAGCGAGGACCACCTGATGCCGCCATCCGTGCAGCGGTCGAACGCGGATCACTACAAGTCGAACGCGGTGACCGAGGTGAAGGTGTTCGAAGGCTTCGGGCACCTGCTGCCCGCGCAGCGTGGGTGGGAGGAGATCGCCGACTACGCGCTCTCCTGGGCCGTGGAGCACGCACGCACCGCCGCGCCCGCGTAGCGCGCATGCATCACACGGGCGGCGCGCGCATGCCGATCACCGAGATCCCTGTTCTCGACGAGGTGCTGCATGCGCACGCCGCGGTGCTGGGCCGCGACGTCGCGGGCTACAGGAATCACACGTACCGCATGACGAACTTCTGCCTCGCGCTGCTCGGCACCGACGCGAGGCAGGGCGAGAAGGTGGTCACGGCCGCGGCCTTTCACGACATCGGGATCTGGACGGCCGGCACGTTCGACTACCTCGAGCCGTCGGTCGCCGCGGCCACGCAGCACCTCGTGCGATCGGGTCGCGCGGAATGGGTGCCGGAGATTGGGGCGATGATTCGCGAGCACCACAAGCTGCGCGCCTACCGTGGAGAGTCGGAGCAGCTCGTCGAGCCATTCCGGCGAGCCGATCTGATCGATCTCTCGCACGGTCTGGTCAGGTTCGGGCTGCCGCGCCGCTTCCTGCGCGAGGTCTTCTCGCGATGGCCCGACGAGGGATTTCACTGGAAGCTGCTTCGGCTCTCGCTCGGGCGATTGGTGACGCACCCGTGGAATCCGCTTCCCATGGTGCGGGTGTAGCGGCACTTGTACTCCTCTGCGGAGGAGAATCAGAAACATTGATGGGCTTTGGGGTCTATTGGACGCTGCGTTAGCTTGATCCGCCGTTTCCTGCCTCTTCCGCCGTTCCCGTGAATTCTGTTGTCCGGGTCTGGTGCGAACTGAATGCACGGAACGGGCGGAAGAGGCAGGAAACGGCGGATACTGCACACTGCCTAGGGCAGGAGGCGCGCAGGCTGGACCACGGCCCCGCCGGATGCTTACTTGACGGGTCAGGGGCCGCCGTGGTGCGGCTTTCTCTGGCCTGTGGCAACCCGATGACACACGACGTCCTCGCCCGCAACAACGTGAAGATCTCCGGCCGCGGCACGCAGCCGATGCGCTTCGCCCATGGCTTCGGCTGCGACCAGAACATGTGGCGGTTCGTCGCGCCGGCGTTCGAGGACGACTACCGCGTCATCCTGTTCGACTACGTCGGTTCGGGACGGTCGGACCTCGGCGCCTACGACGCCGGACGGTACTCCTCGCTCGAGGGGTACGCGCAGGACGTGCTCGACGTCGTCAACGCGCTCGACCTGCACGACGTCATCCTCGTCGGCCATTCGGTGAGCAGCGTGATCGGCATGCTCGCGGCGAACCGCGAGCCCGAGCGCTTC
>JBJMNM010000443.1:0-2949 GCA_045804305.1 Gemmatimonadaceae bacterium
ACTGAAGGTACTCGTAGAGGCCGACGAGGCCGACGATCGCGCCGCCCACGGCGATCGCGTTGCCGGCGCCACCGCCGATGAGCAGCCCGACGAGCACCGCGGCGCCGCCGACGATCATCAGCGCTTCGCCCTGGCCAAAGCCGCCACGCCGCGCCGCGGCGTTCGTCTCGACAGCCTTGTGGCGCACTGCGACGCTCGCGGCGTCGAGCGTCGGGCCCACGGGCGCGATGGTCGGCTCGGTGGCCACCACCGGGGCGGTGACAGGCGCCGGCGCAAACGACGCGCTCTGCGCCTGGGCGGGACGAGCGACGGCCACCGCCGCGACGACGGCGAACGCGAAGGGAAGAGCGGAGCGAAGACGAGCTGGCATAGTGAGTTCCGTGTTCGGGTAGGTCGGCGCGGCAAAGAGTCCGTTGCCGCGGTTGGCATGGTGGCGCGTCCGTGCTGCGCGATCTAGTCTTGCAGACGTCCGGGCTCTCGCAGTACTGACCGCTCGTCACCTGTTCACGTAACGTGCCGATGGCCTCCATTCGTTCGCTTCTTTCGTTGGTGCTCCTCGTCACACCCGTGTCGGTCTTCGCCCAGACGCGACCGCGCATCACGACCGCCGAGATCGATGGAGATCTGCGGTTCCTGAGCTCGGATCTGCTGGAAGGACGCGCGCCGGCGACGCGTGGCGGACGCCTGGCCTCCGAGTACATCGCCAGTCAGCTTCGCGCCGCGGGGGTGGAGCCCGGCGTGAATGGCGACTGGTTCCAGAGCGTGCCGATCGACATCGTGGCCGCGAGCCCGGCCACGATCCACGCGGCGGCGACCGGCAAGGCGACCGCGACACTCCGCTATCCGGAAGACGTGGTGGTGTGGGCCGGCAGCGCCACCGACGCCAGCGCGGCGCGCGGCGAGCTGGTGTTCGTGGGCTACGGCGCAACCGCCCCGGAAGCTCGGTGGGACGACTTCAAGGACGTCGATGTCCGCGGCAAGATCCTGCTCGTGCTCGTGAACGATCCGCCCGCACCGGCGAAGGAGCCGTCGCTGTTCGGGGGGAAGGCCATGACGTATTACGGGCGCTGGACATACAAGTTCGAGGAGGCGGAGCGGCGTGGCGCTGCCGGCATGCTCATCGTGCACACGACGGAGCAGGCGGGCTACCCGTGGCATACCGTCGTGGGCTCGTGGGCCAAGGAACAGCGCATGCTCCCGCGCGACCCGAAGCTGCCCGCGCCACTCGGCGTGCGCGGCTGGATCACCGACAGCGCGGCGAAAGCGCTGCTGCAGCAGGCCGGCCTCGACCTCGCCGCCCTGCGCGCGCAGGCCGCGACCCGCGCGTTTCGCCCGGTGCCGACCGGTATCATGTTCGACATGAGCTTCCGCAACGACGTGCAGCATCTCCGGTCGGAGAACGTCGTCGGCGTGGTGCGCGGCGATGACCCGCGACGCGGCAAGGAGTACGTGGCATTCTCGGCGCACTGGGACCATCTGGGCGTCGGTCCCGCGGTCAACGGCGACTCCATCTATAACGGCGCCGCCGACAACGCGTCGGGAGTGGCCGATCTGCTGGCGATCGCGCGGGCCGCGGCTGCCGGACCGCCACCGAAGCGCTCATTGTTGTTCGTCTTCGTTACCGCGGAGGAGTCCGGGTTGCTCGGGTCGGATTATTTCGCGCGCAACCCGACCGTGCCCATCGCGCAGATCATCGCCAACCTGAACATGGATGGCGGCAACCTGCTCGGCCGTACGCGCGACCTCAACGTGCTTGGCGACACGAAGAGCTCTCTCGGTCAGCATCTCGCCGCGATGATCCGTCGTGACGGCATGAGGATCAGCGCGGACCAGCATCCGGAGGCGGGGCATTTCTACCGGTCGGATCACTTCTCCTTTGCCAAGGCGGGAGTGCCCGCCGTGTCCATCGGAGCCGGCGACGACTTCATCGGCAGGCCGGCAGGCTGGGGCGTGCAGCAGGACGACGACTACACCGCGCACCGGTATCATCAGCCGTCGGATTCCTATCGCCGCGATTTCGATCTCAGCGGGGCGGTGCAGCTCTCGGAGATCGTCCTGCGCTTCGGGCTGCAGCTGGCGAACGCGGTGGGGATTCCCGTCTGGAATCACGACGCGGAATTCCGCTCCGTGCGTCCGGCGGCGCAGCCGTGACCGAGCCGGTGGCAGGCGACGGCAGCCTTGTTCGCGCCATCGGCACACTCGCGCTCGCGGCGAGCATCGTGAATCTCACCGTGGGCGGCGGGATCTTCCGATTGCCATCCGGCGTGGCGGCGTCACTCGGCGCGGCGGCACCGCTGGCGTATCTCGCCTGCACCATTGCCATGGGGCTGATCGTCGTCTGTTTTGCCGACGCTGGCAGCCGCGTGAGCATGACCGGCGGGCCGTATGCCTACGTGGAGACGGCGTTCGGCCCGTTCGTCGGCTTCATGAGCGGGGCGCTGCTGTGGGTCGGTATCACCTTCGCGTTTGCGGCCGTCTCGTCATTCTTCGGGGACGCCCTGTTGGCGCTCGCGCCGTCGATCGGCGTGCTGGGCAAGCGCATCGCGCTGGTCGCCGTGCTCGCGGCGCTGGCAATCGCCAACGCACGAGGCGTGCGCGGCGTCACGCGCTTCAACACGGTGGCCACCATCGCGAAGGTGGCTCCGCTCGTGCTCCTGATCGTGGTCGGCGCATTCTTCATGCGGCGTGAAAATCTGGCGTGGACCGTGACACCGACGAGCGGCTCGGTGGCGCGTGCGTCTATCCTCCTGCTCTTCGCGTTCCTGGGAATCGAGAGCGCGCTCGTGCCGAGCGGCGAGGTGGTGAACCCGTCGCGCACCGTGCCGCGCGCGATCTTCGGCGCGATGGGGACGATCGCCCTCCTGTACGTGAGCGTCCAGATGGTGGCGCAGGGACTGCTCGGCAGCAGGCTCGCGGGAGATCCGACGCCGCTCGCGACGGCTGCGGCCG
>JBJMNM010000444.1:0-2174 GCA_045804305.1 Gemmatimonadaceae bacterium
CCCGTAGCCGACCATCGTGACACCGATCCACGGTATGAGCGGGTACACCACGAACACCACGTGCTCCGGCGTGTTGAGCAGGAACCCTCGGCCATGGAGAACGGTCCAGAGCAGGCTCGTCGACGTCGCGCCATCGAAGAGATTGTGGCCGAGTATCATCACGGCGCCGATCGCGGCAACGACGGTGGCGGGCAGGCGCACGAGTGCCGACAGCGCGATCATCGCCCAGGCGAGCGCCCAGAGCACGATGAGGAAGGTGACGCGGTAGTCGAAGTTGAACTGGTAGGCGAAGCAGCGCATCACCACGGCTTCCAGGAAGATCAGCCACAGTCCGCGCGTGAGCAGATAGCGCGACAGCTCGCCCGGAGATTTTCTGCGCAGCGAGAGGCGGGCGCCGGTGCCCGTGAGGAGAAAGAACACCGGCGCGCAGAAGTGCGTGATCCAGCGCGTCATGAACAGCGCGGCGGTGGTGGTGCCGAGGTTGGTGGGATCCTGCGCGATGCCGAAGTAGTCGCGCGTGTGGTCCAGCGCCATGATGATCATGATCACGCCGCGGACGACGTCGACCGATTCGAGGCGAATGCGCCGCGAGCGATCGGCGACCGGGACGACGGCGGGAGGCGCGAGCTGGAAGGCGGGAGCGGCCATGGTGGTCACCTCGGGAGCGTTATGCACACAATATTGCATACAACCCGGTGTGGCGCCAGAGGGCGCATTCGGAGGCCCCCTAGGGCTTATAGATGCCGCAACGCGTGAGAACGTCCCGCGGCAAGGTGAGGTGCACCGTTCCCTTGAGCCCGCCGCGCGGCAGCACGGAGAGAGTGTCGTGCAGGGCCAGATACACCGTCCCATTCGTGGTCAGGATGTGCCGCCCCTCGTGCACGCCATCGAAGCTGAAATTGCCCTGACCATCCGTTCGCTGCCGGGCAGTGCCGGAGTCCAGAACCACTTCGACATTCCCGATCGGATCGCCGCCTTTCAGTTCACGCACCTGCCCCTCGACGCGCCCCTCCGCCGCGGTTGGCTCCCAATCGGCGCGCGGCGGCGGCGCGTTACAGGTCGAGCCAAGGAGCAGCGCGCTGGCGCAGCCGTTCAACACCGCCCCGACTGCCATGCAGGCAACCGGCTTCACGAAGCCACGAGCGATCATGTTGGATGAAGTGAGTACGGACCATCAGAAGTCGCGATCGTACAGCGTAATCCGCGTCTGGCTCGGCGTCACGGCCAGTCCGCCGAGCAGAAACCGGTCCACCTTCGAGGGCGGACCGCTGTGCGCGTTGTCCACGATCCGCTTGCCGAGGAACACGCCGATGGCGCTGCCGAGCACCACGTCGCTTGCCCAGTGCTCGCCGTTGTACATCCGCGACACTCCGACGGCGCCAGCGGTGCCGTAGGCGAGCACACCAACGACGCGGCCGGCCCTGGGCGCGTGTCGGGCGACTTCCGCGGTCAGCGCCGCCGCGGCGCTGAAGCTGCCGATCTCGTGAAGCGAGGGAAAGGAACGATAGTCGCCGCTCGTGTAGCCCTTGCCGAAACGGAAGTCGTAGGGATCGTCGTCCGCCGCGCGCGGACGAGCGCGGCCGGTGGTGCTCTTGAGGAACGACCCGATGACGGTGCCCACGGCGATGGCTTCGGCGGTGTGCAGCCCTCCGTCGGCGACGGGCGCGCTGCGGAAGATCAGCCCACCGGCGTACGCCACCAGGCTGTAGGCGAACAGCGACCGCTCGTGGACCGTCGTGAGCGAGCCGGCGAGCGATTTGTAGCGCTGATTCGCCTGCACGCCGCTGTCGGCGAAGCTGCGGGCGATGTTGCGATCCTGTGTCGCGACGAGCACGGTCGCGAGCAGTGCCCATCCGGTGGCGCGGAGATCACCGCGCTGGAGCAGCGGCACTCGCGCGGTCACCGGCGCGGCCGCCGGCGCGGCCGCCGGCGCGGATGAGTCGCGCGCGGCACCGGGGAGCGCCTCGCCTCGCGCGCGGGCACGCACCCAGGTCACCCAGGCATCGTCCGACCCCCTGACTTGCTCGTTGAGTGGGGCGAGCGGTATCCAGTACGGCGTGAGCGTCTTCGCGTCGACGTGCCGCAGCAGCAGCAGATACTCCGCGCCCCGACGATATTGCCGGGCATAGCAGTCCCCGCGCTGCCCCGCCATCCGGACCATCGTGTACGGCACC
>JBJMNM010000445.1:0-2505 GCA_045804305.1 Gemmatimonadaceae bacterium
AGTCGTGGCATGGCGATCGACGAAGCCGACCGCGCGCTGCGTGATCTCGTCGGTGAGATAGCCCGAGACCTCGACCGGCTTGGTATTCTCGTAGAGATCCGGCGTGCCGTCGCCGCGCCGGTGCGTGTAGTAATCGACCGCACCGCCCACGAAGCCGAAGAACTCGTCGAAGCCGTGCGCATTCGGCGCGTACTCCGGCTTGAAGCCGAGGTGCCACTTGCCGATCAAGCCGGTGGCATAGCCGTTCTTCTTCAACAGCGCGGGCAGGGATGCCCCGGTCACCGGCAGGCCGAGGCTCGTATCGGAGGGAAGACTGCCCAGTGGCCATTCGATGCCCCAGCGCTGCTGATATTGACCACTGATCAGAGCCGCTCTGGTGGGCGAGCAGTTCGCGGCATTGGCATACGCGTCCGTCAGACGGACCCCCTCGCGTGCCAGACGATCGAGATTCGGCGTGCGTGCGTCCTTGACGCCGTAGCTGCCGATGTCGCCGTAACCAATGTCGTCCATGAGAATCAGGACGACGCTTGGTCTCGTGCCGCTTCCTTGCGCGGCGACAGTCGAGATTGACGAAGCGACGAGACAGGCAACTACGAGCAGTCCGACGAAGACTCGCTGGCGCATGAGCCGCTCCTTCGAGCTGATGGACGATGGACGCCGAGTACGGGCAGTCTGACGCCGCGCTCGGTTTCCGGCGGCGTGCTGGCCGTCACAATAGCAGCAACCGATGGAGATAGCGACAGGCGTCGCGTCATCGCGGGAACCATTCACTGAGCGACGAACGACTCGTTCACTTCGGCGAACGACACGGCCCGGGCGAGTCTGGTGAACGTCCCCTGCTCGGCGATCTCCCTGGCCGCCTCGAGAAAGCCCGTCAAGGCCGTGCGGGCCAGCGCGCCGCCGACGCTGATCCGCCGGACGCCGAGCTCCGCGAGCTGCGGCACCGTCGCGAAGTCGCCGCCGACCAGGACGTTGACCGCCTTCGGCGCGACGGCCTGCACCACCGCCGAGATGTCGGCGTGGGAGCGGATGCCCGGCGCGTAGAGGCAGTCGGCGCCGGCGTCGGCGTACGCGGTGAGGCGGCGCAGCGTCTCGGCGAGATCCGGACGTCCGACGATGAAGCCCTCGGACCGGGCCGTGAGCAGGACGCCCGTTCCACTGTCGTCGATCGCTCGACGCGCCGCCCTGATCCGTTCGACCGAGAGGGCGAAGTCGAAGAGCGGACTCGCGGGATCGCCGGTGGAATCCTCGATCGAGAGTCCGGCGACGCCGGTCGACGTTGCCGCCGTGACGTTGCGGGCCACCGCGTCCGGCTCGGTCGCGAAGCCTCCCTCGAAGTCGGCGTTGACCGGCACCGACACGCCCTGCGCGATCGTCCGCAGGTGCGCGAGCGTCTCCTCCAGCGACACGTGATTGTCCCGGCGTCCCATCGACCACGCGAAGCCCGAGCTGGTGGTGGCGAGCGCGGGGAATCCGAGCTGGGTGAGCAGTCGTGCGCTGCCGAGATCCCACGGGTTGGGGATCACGAAGCAGCCGGACTGGTGGAGCTGCCGAAATACCTGGTAGCGGTCGGCGGAGGACATTCGTTCGAGATGGTGAAGGGTCGAGTGCGGCTTGCCGGGCGGCGACTCTCGGACAATACTATCATTCGGTGCAGTGCACTCGTGGACGCACACCGTCGTCGCGGGAGGAAGCCATGCGCATGCGCGGACTGATCGTGATCGCCTCACTGCTGCCAGCCACCATGACTGCGCAGCGCGGCCCGGTGCGCCGCCCGGTGCCCGGGCGGCCGCCAATTCTCGACCCGGCGCCCCTCCCCAAGCAGCCGGAGCCGATCGCCCGCGCCGTCGCGTACCAGCGGATGCGTCTCTCCCTGGAGAGCTATCCGCTGGTTGGCTACGTGCGGACGTCGGGCTTCACCGGCAGTGCGGCGTCGACGTGGATGACGCTCGGGACGGGCGTACGCGCGGACTATCGTGTCGCGCCGCTCGCGTCGACGACATTCGACTTCACGTCCTCGCTCGCCGGAGGGCCGGCGAGCGTGGGGACGGCGGAGCTGGGCATTCGGCTTCGTGCCGAGCGCTCCGAGCGTCACGTGGATCCGTTCATGGATCTCCGCGTGGGGTACGTGGAGACGAGCAACGGGCTGTTCGGCCTGGATTATAGGGCCACGAGCGGCAGCTCCCCGCTGATGTACAGTCATGGCTGGGGCGGCATCGTGGGCGTCGGCGCGGAGTACGGGCTCACGCGGACCTTCTCGCTGACCACCGAGTTGCTGGCGACGCAGAGTCGGATGACCGCGCAGGAGATCCAGGGCGCGACGGTCGTCAAGCCGGCGTACACGTTGACGACGGTGCGCTATACGCTCGGGCTGAGGTACAATCCGGTGCGGACGATCTACCGCTAGCTCGGCGCGCTCGGCACGAATCCGAATGCCCAGCTCCGCCGTCCCCACGCTCGCCGGCCCTCCGGCGAGCGAGGACGTGAAGTCGAATGTCGTCGACG
>JBJMNM010000446.1:0-11971 GCA_045804305.1 Gemmatimonadaceae bacterium
CATTCGCGAGAAGTCCGGCGCGGCACCCAGCCCGCTCACTGCCGAGCTGATGGAGCCCATCACGTCCATCACGCACGACATGTTCGGCGCGAACGTGCCGGTGATCCCGGTCATGTCCACGGGTGCCACCGATGGTCGCTTCCTGCGCGCGGCCGGCATTCCCACCTACGGCGTGAGCGGCCTGTTCGGCGACCCGGCCGACAGTCGCGCGCACGGACGCGACGAACGCATGCTGGTGAAGTCCTACTTCGACGGTCAGGAGTTTCTCAACCGGCTCGTCCACCAGCTCGCCGGGGGCAAGCCGGTCACCTGATCGGAGACGCCGTCCCCCCGGAGCGAAGCACGAGGACCCAGAGACAAGCGAGCCCGCCGGTTACCGCTCCGGCGGGCTCTTACGCCTGTGTCCGCAGACTTGACGTTCTTCGCTCATGGACGGCGGCGCACGGTCTCATTCAGCACGACGCGCGCCACCATTCCCGCCGCTGCACGACAATCGCGTCTGCTCATATCATTGGGTCATGCCCTTTTCTCGTCATACAAATGTTCGCGCGCCCGCCCGACTTGCGCTGAGTACCGCCGCACTGCTCGTTGGCGCCGCCTGCGCCGCACCCGCCGCCGCGCCCACGTCCGCGCCGGCCCCCGTGTCCACTCCAGCCAGCACACCGGTCGGTCCGCCACCGCCACGGCTCTCCGCCGTCGAAGGACTCCTCCCTGCGGCTCCCGCGTCGGTCGGCATGGACTCCGGCCTCCCAACCCGGCTCGACAGCATCGCGCGCATCGCCATCGCGGAAGGTGCGGCGCCCGGCGCGTCGATCGCCGTGGGACGCTTCGGCCGGCTCGTGCACATGAAGGGATACGGCACGCTGGACTACTCGCAGGGCTCGCCGGCCGTGGACCCCTCCACGATCTACGATCTCGCGTCCCTGACCAAGGTCGTGGCGACCACGACTGCGGCGATGATCCTCGAGGAGGCGGGGAAGCTCGACCTGAACAGGCCGGTGAGCAGCTATGTCCCCGAGCTCAACGCGCCGGACAAGGCGGGCATCACCATCCGCATGCTGCTCACCCACAGCGGCGGGTTGGAGGCGTATGCGCCGCTCTACCGCTCGGCGCGCGGCATGGCGGAGTACCTGAAGGAGATCAACGCGCGGCCGCTGGCGTACGCGCCAGGCACGCAGACCGTGTACAGCGACTGGGACATGGTGCTCATGCAGGCCGTCATCGAGCGTATTGCCGGCATGTCGCTCGAGCATTACACGGACGGGCACGTCGTGGCCCCCCTGCAGCTCAAGGACACGCAGTTCCGCCCCGACACCAACGACCGCGTGCTGCGGCGGCGCATCGCGCCCACCATCGCCGACAGCCTGCGCGGGGGGCCGCTTCAGGGCGTGGTACATGACGCCAACGCGTGGGCCCTCGGAGGTGTGTCCGGCCACGCGGGACTCTTTTCCTCCGCGCGCGACCTCGCCGTGTTCGCCCAGGCCCTGCTCGACGGCGGCACCTTCAATGGCGTCCGCATCGTGTCGCCGCAGCAGGTGGCGCGATGGACCTCACGGCAGGGAGTCGGCGTGAGCCGTGCGCTCGGGTGGGACACGCCGGCGCCCGCCTCCAGCGCGGGACGGTACTTCTCGCCCCGCAGCTTCGGTCACACGGGCTTCACCGGCACCTCGCTCTGGATCGATCCGGAGAAGGGCCTGTTCGTCGTGCTGCTGATGAACCGCGTGAACTCGCGCGGCGAAGCCACGCGGCACGTCCAGTTTCGCCGCGACGTGTCCGATGCCGTGCAGCGCGCCGTGCTCGACGCGCCCCTCGTGGAATGGGAGTCGCTCCGCTAGTGGAGCGACTTACTTCTTGCTGGGCGGAGCGACGAACCGCACGCCCGGCAGGCGCTCGGCCATGTCGCGCAGCGCGGTGAACCGCGCGGACAGCGGCACGAACTCCTGAACCGTGGCGTGCGCGCCGAGACGTTCGACGATCTTCCACACCGTCGGATCGTGCTCGGCCAGCGCGGCGGCGCAATCGGCCACGAGCCAGGCGCCTGCCCACACGTCCTGCGCCTCGAGGCGCTCCACCGCCACCCGGAACCGCGCCAGCGCCGCGTCGAAGTTCCCCGACCTGGCATGCAGCTGCACGACCAGCGACTCGAGCAGCTCGCGGCCCTGGAACCACCAATCGTCGCGGCCCTTGAGCCCTCGCACCGCGGCGTCGAGCGCCGTGCGAGCCACATCCAGCGATTCCAGCCGCAGCGCGGCGAGCCCGGCGCCCGAGTGGGCACCCACGGCGATGTCGTCCGCGCCGATCAGCTCGGCCAGCGTGCACGTTTCGGCATAGAGGCGCGACGCCTCCTCCGCGTCTCCGCGCTCGCGCTCGAGGTTCGCGAGGTTGTAGAGCGCCGCCAGGCGATACGAGTTGTTGCGCAGGGTCGTATAGAGACGGAGCGCGTCGTTCAGCGCTTCGTGCGCGGTATCGAAGTCGCCGCTGCGGAGCGCGTTCACGCCGAGGTTCACCGAGGCGTGGGCAGCGACCTCCAGCGACTGCGCGTCGCGCGCGATCGTGAGCGACGTGCGGAACGCCTCGGCGCCCGCACGATCGTCCCGCGTGCGCATGCGCGCGATGCCCAGCAACAGGTAGGCGCGCGCCTCGAGCACGCGGTCGCCGCTCTCGTGCGTCCGCGACGCGAGCTGCAGCAGGATCTCCACCGCATCGGGTGGCCGCACGGCCACCAGCGTCGCGGCCAACCGGTGTAGCGCCTCGTCCGCCAGGGCATTGTCGCCGCTCTCGGTGGCGAGCTTCAGGGACGCCTCGGCCATGGCCACCGCTTCGTCCTCCTCGCCGTTGCGCAGCAGCGTCTGCGCGAGGAGGGACTGGGTCTGCACGACGTCCGAGGAGGTGCCGAGCTTTTCGGCCGTCGCCAGCAGGGTGCGGCACTCGGTCTCCGTCTCACGAGGTCCCTGTCCCAGACGGACGCGCGCCTGGAGGCGACGCAGCTGCACCGGAATCGCCTTCGCCGGCGTGCGCGCGAAGCTCGGCGTCGCCAGGATCGCGTCGCAGGAGCGCTCCACGTCCGCCCAGCGACCTGACTGCTCCGCCGCCTGTGCCAGCTCGTCATGCACCAGCACGCGCTCGTCGTCGTCCCCGGCGTGGTTCAGCGCATGGCGCAGGAACTCCGTGGCCTCGTCGAGCGCATACAACGCCACGGACCGCGCCGCGGCCCGTCGGCACCAGACGAATGCCTTCTTCGAGTTGCCGCTGCGCGCATAGTGCGACGCGATCTGGTCCACGGCGTCGGGCAGCTTGTTCGCCAGCACGTCGCCGACCTGCTCGTGCCGGAGTCGGCGCCGCGCAGGGCTCACCGAATGCAGCACCGCGTCGATCAGCAGCGCATGGGCGAACTGGTAGGTGTCGTCGTGCTCGCGAGCCGGCTCGAGCACCGAGGTCGTGAGGCCGGCGTCCACCGCATCCAGCACCGCGTCCATGGACACACCCGCCGCTTCCGCCAGCAGCGGCAGCGAGAACGTCCGCCCGATCGCCGCGGCCGTCACGAGGATCTTCAACGCGTCGGCCGACAGCCGCGACAGACGCCGGCCCACCAGGTCCGTCATTCCCGCGGGCAGCGAGAGCGCGCTCGGGATGGTCCACGTCCATGCCGAGCCGGCGTAGGTGAACACGCCTTCCTCGGCCATCGTGCGCAGCAGCTGCATGACGAGGAACGGGTTGCCCTCCGTGTGCCGGAGCACGAAGTCGAGCAGGTCGTCGCCGAGGTCCGAGCGGTGGAGCGCGCCCTGGAGCCACTCGCGCACTTCCGCGGCCGTGAGCCGTTCGAGGCGCAGCTCCCGGACGCGCTCGTCCCGCGAGAGCCGCTGGCGGCGCTCGCGCACCGTGCCGTACGCGGCCTCCTCGCTGCGGATCGTCAGCGCGATCGAGATGCGCTCGGTCGTGAGCTGTGCCAGCACGTAATCCAGCGCATCCCAACTCGCGGTGTCGGCCCAGTGCATGTCCTCGAGCACGATCATGAGCGGTCGGGCTTCGCTCGCCCCACGCAGATAGGACACGAGCTCCTCCAGGAGCCGATGACCCTGTAGCGGATCGAGCGCCGTTCCAATCGACACCGGCGTGACACCGGCGCGCAGCGGGGCGATCAGGCGCGAGAGCAGGGGCCAGCCACGGGCCGGAGCGATGCCCAGCTCGTGCACGCCCGCCAGCGCCTCCGACCACACGCCGAACGGCGGCCGGCTCTCCGTCTCCATGGCACGGCCGGTCACCATCACGGCGCCGCGCAGGCGGGTCTCCGGAAGCAGCTGGCGGACGAGGGTCGACTTGCCGACGCCCGCCTCGCCGATCACCAGCCGCGCCTGGGGAGAGCCATGCACGCTGTAGTCGAGCGCCGTCACGAGCGAGCGAAGCTCGCCGGCGCGGCCCACGAACCGGTTGAGCACGAGCTGCGGCGTGCCTTCGCTGCCGATGCCAGCGACGATGACCTTGTCGCGGCCCTCGCGCTTCGCCTCGAACAGCGCGCGGTCGGCCGCGGTGAACATCGCCTCGAACGATTCGCCATGCTGCGGCGCCGTGGCCACGCCCACCGAGAGCGTCACGCTCATCGTGCGCTCCGGCTGGTCGCGGAGCGGGATCTCCAGCTCCGCGGTGCGGCGGCGGATCTCCTCGGCCACCACGCGACCGCCGTCGGCGTCGACGCCGGGCAGAAGAATCACGAACTCGTCGCCGGCGTAGCGGCCGACGTACTGGCCGGGACGGAGCTGTTCCCGAATCACACCGACCACGAGGCGGAGCGCGTCGTCGCCGGCAAGGTGACCATACGTGTCGTTCACCGACTTGAACTGGTCCACGTCCACGACCAGCAGCGTCACCGGCGCGCCGGTGCGGCGGCGCTCGGCCAGCACGGCGGTGATGACGTTGGTGAAGGCGCGGCGCACGAGCGCGCCCGTGAGATCGTCTTCCTCGGAGACCGTGACCGTGCCGTGCTTGCCCGTGCGGCGCGCGGGCAGCGCACGCTGCGCGGCGGCGGGAGCGTTCACCGTGCCGCGGCGTACCATCTCCTCGAACTTGCTGAACAGCTGCGGGTCGAACTGCTTGCCGACCTCGCGGCGCATGATCTCGATGGCCTCGAGCTGCGTGAAGGCCTTCTTGTAGCTGCGCTCCGTCGTCAGCGCGTCGTAGACGTCGGCCACGCAGAGGATGCGCGCCGGCAGCGGGATGTCTTCGCCGGCCAGACCGTCCGGATACCCCTTGCCGTCCCACCGCTCGTGGTGACTGCGCACCATCGGGGACACGTCCCAGGGGAACTGCACGTCGGCCAGCATCTGCTCGCCCGCCTCGGGGTGCTTGCGGACCAGCGCCCACTCCTCGTCGGTGAGCTTGCCCGGCTTGTTCAGCACTTCGGCGGGGACGATCAGCTTGCCCACGTCGTGCAGCAGCGCGCCGATGCGGAACCAGAACAGCGAGTTCTCGTCGAGCCCCGCTTTCGCGGCCAGGGCTCCCGACAGATCGGCCACGCGCTCGCAGTGACCCTGCGTGTGGATGTCCTTCGATTCGATCGATTCACCCCACTTCCGGACCACGTCCAGGAAGTCGCCTTCCAGCCGTGCCATCCGGCGCCCCACGTCGGCCAGCTCGTGGCGGGCGCGGAGCTGCGTGAAGCAGGAGTGTGCCCGATTGAGGGCCTGCAGCGTCTCGCGGTTGCGGCCCAGTCGCGCATACAGCTCGGCGAGCTCGCGGCTCGCGTCGCCCTCCAAGGCGAGGTCGTTCGCCGATGCGGCCATCTGGCGCGCGGTCTCGAGGTGTGTCTCGGCCGCGGCGAGGTCGCCCGTCTCGCGGGCGATGATGCCGTAAACTTTCTCCGCCTCGCCGTTGGCGCGCGCGTCGTCGAGGTGCTCGGCGAGCGCCATGGCGCGGTCGCAGCGGCGCTTCGCCTCGGGGAAGTCGCGCTTCTCGATCTGGAGCGCGGCGGAGTTCACCTCGAGCTGAATGCGGGTCGAGAGGCCGCCGAGCGCATTCGCGATTGTGAGCGCTTCGCTGAAGGCGTCCTCGGCGGCCTCGTGCCGGCCGAGCGCCATGTTCGCCATCCCCAGGTTGTTGAGGGCGACGAGGATGTTGTCGAGGAGCGAGTACAGCCGGCCGTGCGCGAGCGCATCCTGGTAGTAGCGGAGCGCTTCCCGAAAATCGCCGCGAATGCTGGCCAGCGTTCCCAGGTTCGTCATCACGTCGACTTGCAGCCGCGGATCGGTGGTGCTGGTACCGCGCTCGAGCGCCTCGTGGAAGAGCTGGTCCGCGTGGTCCAGGTCACCCTGGCGCCAGCGGACGGCGGCGAGAACGTTCAGCGCATGTCCCAGGGCGTTGCGCTCGTCCCCGAGCTCCGCGGTGGCGACCGCGGCCACGGCGCAGTCTTCGGCCGCCTGATAGTCGGCGTCCACCTCGTAGGAGCGCGCGATCCAGCGCAGGAGCATTGAGGCGAGCGACGGCGACGGCGCGCTGATGCTGCGCAGCGCCTGCTCGTAGAGCGCTCGTGCCTCGGCACGGCGTCCGAGCTTGTCGAGCGCGCGGGCATCTTCGATCAGGGCGCGCGTCGACGGATGCTCGGCCGGAGACTCGACCAGGCGGAGGTGGACGGCGCGGGCCGTGTTGTCGGAGGACGACGATGCCACGGAGTGGCCCTGGAGGGAGAGTCGGTGAGGCGTCACAGTGCCCGGCGATGCACGCGTGGCGTGCTGTCGCCGGGCACTGTGCGGCCCGTGAAGGCGGGCCGTCCTGCCCTGCTGCTAGGACTCAGCTAGAGGCTACGATGTAACCGGACCGGCTGGGCTCTTCGTTCCTGGCCGCCACGTTCATCGTGACGTGGTTGCCGGCTTCCGTGGAGAGGGACATCAGGCGACCGGGCTCGGACGTCGGCATCTGATTGGCCGAGGCGGTCAACACTGCGACGCCCGCTCCGAGCGTCACTGCGATTCTACGGATCATGGTGGGCTCCCGTTACGGCAGTACACGTCTTCGCGTACCGCCCGTTGAGTAGGATCATTGGGTGGGCAGCGGATTAGAAGGTTTCGGTGAACGCGTCGACTGCATCGTCCGCACGATTGACCAGGTAGCCGCTGAAGTGCTTGATCCGACGGAAGACCATCTGCGAGGTGTGGTCAGCATACGACGCCAGGTCGGCATCGTTCGCTGCCTCATTGATGCACGTGTTCGTGTCGTCGCAGTACCGCATGACCCAGTTCTTCAGGAAGTCATCCATGCCGACCGGCACATAGATGTAGAGCGAGACATTCGTCTCCGGGTTGAACCGCATGGCCGGATAGAAGTCCAGACGCGGGTGGTCGGTCTCGGCATCCGAGATGACCACGCTGATCGTGACGGAATCGGTCTCCGGCACGCAGCTCTGGTTCCAGTACTCCGCCCCATAGCCCGACGAACCGTCCAGCTTACAGACCGCATTCGCCGGCAGGCTCAGGTAGTTCGCACCGAGCGTGAACGAGTTGTCCTGGCTCGGGTCGAACGTGAGGGAGTACGTGCCGTTGCTGATGCCCACCAGCGCCTTCTGAGCCGCGGTCGGGGCGAACGGCGAGGTGCGCTGCTGCGAGATCTGCCTCACAGCATTCGGCGCCGTGGACTCGCTCGAGCAGCCGGCGAGAATCACCGGTGCGACGAGCAAGGCCAGGGTGAACATTCGGGAGCGAGCCGTCATCGGCAATCGCATCGGAGCCTCTCGAGCCTGAGCTCAATTGAAAAGGGAAGAACCACACGGCGCCACGTCTCGACTGCGAGCAATCGTGGCGACCACCCCTTTGGCAATGCCGAGACCACTTCTATGGGCGTATTGGTGCGGTCAGAGTGACTTTCCGAGCGCTGCAACAAGTCCCGAAACGGGCATTTTGTCCGCGCCTTTACGCTCTATTGACCGACCGCTTCCGAGCCTATCATTCGTGCAGATCGCCCGAATCATGGCATTTCGCGATACCGATGGAGCCAAATTCTGGCTACTTCGGTCAGGCGATTGTGGCACCGATCACATAACTGGCGCTGATGTCTCGATTTCTGACACTTGGCGGCGCGGACCGCTCGAGCGGGCACCGGTCGGACGGTCCGCCAGGTCGCGAAGGGCGGTGTACCGCGCGGCGAGGGGTACGTATTCCTCGACCGCCGGATGCGCGGCGAAGCGATTCACGACCTCCCAGACGCCATCCGTGTGACTGGAGAGCTCTGCGGCACAGTCGGCCACCATCCAGGCGGCGCTGTACACCTCCATCATCTCCAGCCGAACGACGGCGGCGTGGAACGACCGCTCTGCGGTGAGCAGGTCGCCGTCGCGCACGGACATGCGGATGACCAGTGACTCGAACAGCTCCCTCCCCTGGAACCACCAATCGGGGCGCACGGCCAGGACCTGCTGCGCGGCCTCGAGCGAGACGCGGGCTACCTCCATCCGGTCCAGGCGAAGGGCGGAGAGGCCGGCGCCGGCGTGCGACGCGATCGCCAGATCGGTCGACCCGACCTGCTCCGCCAGCGCCGAGCTCTCGAGATAGATGGCCAGCGCCGCTTCGGCGTCGCCGCGCTCCCGCTCCAGGCTGGCCATGTTGTACAGTGCCATCAAGCGGTTGACGTTGTTCCGCAGCGTGGTGTAGAGGCGGAGCGCGTCCTTGCAGGCGTCGTACGCGGCCACGAAGTCGCCGCGCCGCATCTCGAGAACGCCGAGATTCATCGAGGCGGTCGCGGCGACGTCGAGCGCCTGCGCCTCGCGGGCGATCGCCAGCGATGCGCGGAACGCTTCCGCGCTCGCGTGATGATTCCGCGAATAATTCCGCGCCACACCCAGCGAGAGGAACGCTCGCGCTTCCATCACCCGGTCGTGTCGGGTCCGCGCGCGGGCGATGAGTCGCAGCAGCAGCTCCACCGCTTCGGTCGGCCGTACGCTGCTGAGCGTGACCGCGAGACGGAGCATCGCGTCGCCGACGAGCCCCTCGTCGCCGCTGGCGTCGGCGAGCGCAACCGACTCCTCCGCGATGCGGATCGCATTGTCGGTCTTTCCCATCCGGGAGAGCGTCTGCACGAGCAGGGAACGGATCTGCACGATGTCGACACTGCTGCCGACGCGTTCGGCGATCGCCAGCAGATTGCGGCACTCCGCTTCGGTGTCCCGAGCGGACTGTCCGAGTCGTACACGGGCCCGCAGTCGCCGCTGTTGCACGGGCAGGGCGCGCGACGGGTGCGAGCCGAGTGCCGAGCTCGCGAGCATCTCGTCGCACCACCGCTCCACTTCCGCCCACTGGCCCGCCAGCTCGCACACGCGCGACAGCTCGTCCTGCGCCGCGATGCGCTGGTCGTTCGCCGAGGCGTGCGCGAGCGCCAGCCGGAGGAATTCGGTTGCTTCGTCGAGTGCGTAGAGCGCCGCCGCGCGCGCGGCGGCGCTCCGGCACCAGGTGTAGGCCTGCATCGCATCGCCACTGCGCGCGTAGTGCGAAGCCACCTGGTCCACCGCGTCCGGTGTACGCACGGCCAGCAGCTCGGCGATCCGGCGGTGCGTCAGCCGCTGCCGCGCTGGACTGACGGTATGCATCACCGCGTCCACGAGCAGCGCATGGGCGAACTGGTAGCTGTCGTCGTCTTCCTCGCGGGCCGGCTCGAGCACCGATGTGGCCAATCCGCTGTCCACCGCGTCGAGCACCGCATCCATGGACACGCCCGCCGCGTCGGCGAGGAGCGAGAGCTTGAAGGTTCGACCGATCGCCGCGGCCGTCACGAGGATGCGGAGCGCTTCGTGCGGAAGCCGGGCCAGTCGCCGCGCGACCAGATCCGACATTCCGGCGGGCAGCACCAACGTGGTCGGAATGGTCCAGCCCCACGCATTGCCGCTGTAGGTGAACACTCCCTCCTCCGCCATCGTGCGCAGCAGTTGCATCACGAGGAAGGGGTTCCCCTCGGTATGGCGGAGCACGAAGTCGAGCAGGTCGTCGCCAAGCTCCGCGCGGTGGAGCGCGCCCTGCAACCACTCGCGCACATCCGGCGCCGCGAGCCGCTCGAGACGGAGCTCTCGGACGCGCTCGTCGCGCGAGAGGCGCTGGCGGCGCTCACGCACGGTGCCGTAGGTCGCTTCCTCGCTGCGCAGCGTGAGGGCGATGCAGATCCGCTCGGTCGACAGCTGCGCGAGCAGATATTCGAGTGCGTCCCAGCTCGCGGCGTCGGCCCAGTGCATGTCCTCGAGCACCAGGGTGAGCGGTCGGGTCTCGCTCGTGGCACGCATGAAGCTGACGAGCTCCTGAAGGAGCTGATGTCCGTGACTCGGATCGAGCGGCGGAAGCGCCTCGGGCCCCGCGTTGCCGCGCAGCGCGGGCACCAGACGCTCGAGGAGTGGCCACGGCCGGGCCGGTGCCAACCCCAGCTCGTGCAGCCCGAGCACCAGCTCGGCCCAGGGTCCGAATGGCGGCCGGCTCTCGCTCTCCAGCGCGCGCGCCGTCACCATCGTCGCCCCGCGCAACCGCACTTCGGGGAGCATCTGCCGCACGAGCGTGGATTTTCCTACCCCGGCCTCACCGAACACGAGGCGCACCTGCGGCGTGCCCCGAACCGCCTCGTCGAGGGCAGTCACCAGCGCGCGGAGCTCCGGCACGCGACCCACGAATCGACTGAATACGAGCTGTGGCGTGCCCTCGTTGGCGGTGCTCGCCACCACGACCTTGTCCCGCCCTTCCCGCTTCGCCTCGAACAGCGCGCGGTCACCGGAGGTGAACAACGCCTCGAAGGTCTCGCCGTGCACGGGCGCGGTGGCTACGCCAATGGAGAGCGTGACGTTCATCGCCTGACCCGGCGTCTCGCGCAACGGAATCGGCAGCGCGGCGGTAGTGCGGCGCACCTGTTCGGCCACCAGGCGCGCCGCCTGCGCATCGAGGCCGGGCAGCAGGACCACGAACTCGTCACCGGCGTAGCGTCCCACGTATTGACCGGGCCGGAGCTGATCGCGGATCACGCCGACCACGAGGCGGAGCGCGTCGTCGCCGGCGAGGTGGCCGAACACGTCGTTCACCGACTTGAACTGATCCACGTCCACGACAAGCAGAGAGATCGGCGCCCCCGTGCGCCGCCGCTCCGCGAGCACGGCCGCGGTGACGTTCACGAAGGCGCGCCGCACGAGCGCGCCGGTGAGGTCGTCCTCCTCGGAGGTGAGCACGGCGCTCGTCGATCCCGCTTTCCTGACCGGAAGGGCGCGCTGCGCGGCGGGGGACGCGCTGACCGCGCCTCGGCGCACCAGCTCCTCGAACTTGCTGAAGAGCTGCGGGTCGAACTGCTTGCCCACCTCGCGGCGCATGATCTCCATGGCCTCGAGGTGCGAGAAGGCGCGCTTGTAGCTGCGCTCCGTCGTCAACGCATCGTACACGTCGGCGATGCAGAGAATGCGTGCCGGCAGCGGGATGTTTTCCGCCGCGAGGCCGTCGGGATACCCGTACCCATCCCACCGCTCGTGATGGCTGCGCACCATCGGCGTGACGTCCCACGGAAACTCCACGTCGGCGAGCATCTCCACGCCCGCCTCCGGATGCCGGCGCATCAGCGCCCACTCCTCCTCGGCGAGCCGTCCGAGCCTGTTCAGCGCGTCGGCGGGGACGATCAGCTTGCCCACGTCGTGCAGCAGCGCGCCGATGCGGAACCAGAACAGCGAGTTCTCGTCGAGCCCCGCTTTAGCGGCCAGCGCGCCGGCGAGGTCGGCCACACGCTCACAATGGCCCTGCGTGTGAACGTCCTTCGACTCGATCGACTCGCCCCACTTGCGCACGACGTCGAGGAAGTCGCCCTCGAGCCGCGCCATCCGGCGGCCGACGTCGGCGAGCTCGTGGCGCGCGCGCAGCAGCGTGAAGCAGACGTGGGCGCGGTTGAGCGCCTGCAGCGTCTCGCGGTTGCGGCCCAGTCGGCCATACAGTTCTGCGAGCTCGCGACTGGCGTCGCCTTCGAGCGTGAGGTCGCGCGCCTC
>JBJMNM010000447.1:0-3408 GCA_045804305.1 Gemmatimonadaceae bacterium
GATGCCAAGCCCATCCTGGATCTCATATCGCTTCAGCTCCACCGGCTGTCCATTGCCGCCGCCGAGATAGATCCCGCCGTCGGTGAGGACACCGTCCACGTCCAGGCCGACCAGCCGGATCGAGCGGGCAAGCGTCGGATGCATCACGCGGCACCTCGTGCGCGATGCCACACGTCCACGGCGCGCAGGATCAGCTCGTCGAGCTTGTCGAGTGGAATCATGTTCGGCCCGTCGCTCGGCGCGTGGGCGGGGTCGGGATGGGTCTCCAGGAAGAGCCCATCAACGCCGACGGCGCAGGCGGCCATCGTGAGCGGCGGAATGAACTCGCGCGCGCCGCCGCTGGCGCCACTCTCTCCTCGGCCGGGCTGCTGCACGCTGTGCGTGGCGTCGAAGATCACGGGGGCGTTGCACGCGGCGCGCATGCGCGGCAGCGCGCGAAAGTCGACGACCAGGTCCCCGTACCCGAAGAAGGAGCCGCGTTCGGTGGCCGCCACCTCGGGAGTCCCGTGATGGCCGGCATCCGCGTAGCCGGCGCGCACCTTCTCGACCGCGCCGCGCATGCCTTCGGGGTGCATCCACTGCCCCTTCTTCACGTTCACCGGTTTGCCGGTGGCACCGGCGGCGAGGAGCAGGTCCGTCTGACGGCAGAGAAAGGCCGGGATCTGGAGCACGTCCACGACCTGGCCGGCCGGAGCGCACTGGTCCGGGAGGTGGACGTCGGTCAACACCGGGAGGCCGCTCGCGGTGCGCACGCGCGCGAGCGCCGCGAGCCCCTTGTCCAATCCGAGACCGCGCGTCGCGCCCGGGTTGGAGCGGTTCGCCTTGTCGAAGCTTGCCTTGTAGAGGATGCCGCCTGGCACCCGTGGTGCCAGGCGGGCGAGATGCTCCGCGACGCGCAGGTTCAGCGAGTCATCCTCGAGCTGGCAGGGGCCGGCGATGAGGAAGAGCGCGTCACGACGAAATCGAAATGGCATTATGCGCGCGCAGTCGCCGGATGCGCAGCCGTCGCACGGTGCGATCCGTCGCGGCGCTTGGCCGCCGCGGCGGCGGCGATGAAGCCGGCGAACAGCGGATGCGGCCGCGTGGGGCGCGACTGCAGCTCGGGGTGGAACTGACACCCGATGAACCACGGATGCCCGGGGAGCTCCACGAGCTCCACGAGCTGACCGTCGGGCGACAGACCGCTCAGCCGCATCCCGTGCTGCACGAAGAGGTCACGATACTGGTTCGAGACCTCGTAGCGATGGCGGTGCCGTTCGCTCACCTCGGCTACGCCATACACCTCCGCCGCGCGCGAGCCGCGCGCGAGCCGGCACGGGTACGCCCCCAGGCGCATGGTGCCACCCATGTCGGTGACGTGCTGCTGCGACTCCATGAGCGAGATGACCGGATCGGCGCACTCCGGCGCGAACTCCGACGAGTGGCTGTCGTCCAGGCCGCACACGTTGCGCGCGAACTCGATGATCGCCGTCTGCATGCCGAGACAGATGCCGAAGAACGGGACGCCTTCGGTGCGCGCGCACTTGATGGCCTCCACCATGCCCTCCACGCCGCGCACGCCGAAGCCGCCGGGGACGAGCAGCGCATCGTGCTCGGACAGGATCTGTCGCGCCGCGGCCGCGTCGGTGAAGCTGTCGCTCGACACCCAACTGATGTCCACGCCGACGTCGTTCGCGATGCCGCCGTGGATCAGCGCTTCCTGCACGCTCTTGTAGCTGTCCACGTAGTCGGTATACTTGCCGACGATCGCGATGCGCACGCGCTCGTGCGGCTGTACGACGCGCTGTACCATCTCGCGCCATGGCGCGAGGTCGGGCGCCGGCCGCTCGAGGCCGAACCGCTGGATCACCTTGTCGTCGAAGCCCTGCTCGCGGAACGAGAGCGGGATCTGGTAGATGGACTTCACGTCGGGCGACTCGATCACCGCGCCGTAGTCCACGTTGCAGAAGAGCGCGATCTTGCGCTTCACGTCGTCGGGCACCGGACGCTCCGTCCGCACGATGAGGAAGTCGGGCTGGATTCCGATCTCCATCAGCTCGCGCACGGAATGCTGCGTGGGCTTCGTCTTCAGCTCGCCCGCGGCGGCGATGTAGGGGATGAGCGTGAGATGGACGAAGATCGCGTTTTCGCGGCCCACGTCGTGGCGGAACTGGCGAATCGCCTCGAGAAACGGCAGCGACTCGATGTCGCCGACGGTGCCGCCGATCTCGACGATCACCACGTCGTTCTCCGGCGCCATGCGGCGAATCGCCGCCTTGATCTCGTCGGTGATGTGCGGGATCACCTGCACGGTGGACCCGAGGTATTCGCCGCGGCGCTCCTTCGTGATCACGTTCAGATAGATGCGGCCGGTCGTGACGTTGTTCGCCTGCGACAGCGAGCGGTCGATGAATCGCTCGTAGTGGCCGAGATCGAGATCCGTCTCGGCGCCGTCGTCGGTGACGAACACTTCACCGTGCTGGAAGGGGGACATCGTCCCCGGATCCACGTTCAGGTACGGATCGAACTTCATCATCGTGACGCGCAGGCCGCGCTCCACGAGGAGTCGTCCCAGCGAGGCCGCGGCGATCCCCTTGCCCAGGGAGGAAACCACCCCGCCGGTCACAAAGATGAACTTCGTGGTGTGCTGTCGGGTGCTCGTCTGCATCAGCTCTCGCTCGGCGTGAAAGTCGTCCACTCGGTATTGGCCCGTTCCAGGTCAGCTTCCGTGTCGATTCCCCCGCGCAGCGGTCCGTCCACGACCGCGACGCCCATGCGGACGCCGGCGGCGAGGGGGCGCAGCTGCTCGAGTCGCTCGATGCGCTCGAGGGGATGTGGCGGGAGCTGCACCCATCGCGCGAGTGCCTCCGGCGTGTAGGCATACACCCCGACGTGATGGAGCACGCGTCCCTCCAGCTCCGCGCCGTCGGTCGTATCGCGGAGAAAGGGAATGGCGGCGCGGGAAAAATACATCGCCGCACCATCGTCGGCAGCGACGACTTTCACCGCGTCGGGACTCGCGAGCACGTCCCGGTTGGCGCGCGCCGCGGCCGTGCCCAGGGGAAAGCGAGCCTCCGTGACCTGACGGAGCGCGCCCCGCACGGCCGCCGACGAGACGAAGGGCTCGTCGCCCTGCACGTTGACCACGGCGTCGAAGTCGCGGAACTCGCCACGCGCCGCCACCTCCGCTACGCGGTCCGTGCCGGATGGATGGTCGGCGCGCGTGAGCACGGCCTCGCCGCCCGCCTCGCGCACGCGGAGCGCGATCTCGTCGCTGTCGGTGGCCACGACGACCCGGTCGGCGATGCGGAGGGCGATGACGCGCTCCATGACGCGAACCACGACGGGGACGCCAGCAAGGAGCCGGAGCGGCTTCCGGGGGAGACGTGTGGCGCCCAGTCGTGCTGGGATGACGGCGAGCGTTCTCAC
>JBJMNM010000448.1:0-3735 GCA_045804305.1 Gemmatimonadaceae bacterium
CGCGCTCGGCTTGCCGCAGTGCGGGCACTCGAACCAGCTCATGTTCTCCACGATGCCCAGCACGGGCACGCCGACGCGCTGGAACATCTTCACGCCGCGGAGGGCGTCACCCACGCTCACCTCCTGCGGCGTGGTGACGATCACCGCACCGTCCACCTCGGTGGCCTGCACCAGCGAGAGCTGCGCGTCGCCCGTACCCGGTGGCATGTCCACGATGAGGTAGTCGAGCTGACCCCACGCGACGTCCTGAAGGAACTGATTGATGATCTTCATCACGATCGGGCCGCGCCAGATGGCCGGCTGATCGGGCTCGATCATCATGCCGAGCGAGATGACTTTCACGCCGAACGCCTCGAGCGGAACGATCTTCTCCTTGATCACCGGCGGGGCGCCGGACAGTCCCATCATCCTTGGAACGTTGGGTCCATAGATGTCGGCGTCCATGAGGCCCACGCGCGCGCCGCCCTGCGCGAGGGCGACGGCGAGATTCACCGCGACCGTCGACTTGCCGACGCCGCCCTTCCCCGACGAGATGGCGAGCACCTTCCCGAGGTTCGGAAAGCGCTTGGGCGTCGGCGCAGCGGGGCGCGGCGGAGCGGCGGGCGTCTGGTCCATGACCGGCAACGCGCGCCCAGCCGGACGTGCGGCTGCGCCGGCGCTGCGCACCTCGAGCTGGATGTCCGTCACGCCCGGAACGCTTTCGATCGCTCGGCGCACTTGTCGTGCGAGCGAGGGATCGTCGCTCGCCTCGAGGGTGAGCGTCGCGCGGACCTTGCCGTCCACGGTGGTCGCGACGTCGCGCAGCTGCTGGCTCTCGTACACGCCGGCGCCGGTTCGCGGATTGATGATCTGTGAGAACGCCTTGGCCAGGCGCTCCTGAAGGGTAGAAGGCATGCTTGAATCTAGTCGGAGGAGGCGCGCGCCAGCGCTTTGCGCGCTGCGTCGACCACCTTGTCGCGCACCTCGCCCAGGCCACCGGTCACGAGCGCGCCGGCCGCCTTCGCGTGACCGCCGCCGCCGAACTGCTTCGCAAAGGCGTTCACGTCCGTGCTGCCCGTGCTGCGGAACGACACCTTCACCTTGCCGTGCCCCAGGTCGCGAAAGAAGAGCGCCATCCGCGTACCGGCGATCGACCGGGCATGCTCCACGATCCCGTCGAGGTCCTCGGCGCGCACCGTGTGCTTCTCGAGCGCGTCGGGGCCCATGGACAACCATGAGGGCCCTACCGACTCATCGACCTGGAGGGTGCCCAGCACGTCCGCCATCAGCCGCACGCGACCGGCGGGCGCAGAGGCATAGATCCGCGTGTACATGTCCTCGGGATCCACGCCGCAGGCGAGCAGCTGGGCGGCGATCGCGAGGCATCGTGGCGAGGTGTTGCTGAACCGAAAGCCGCCGGTGTCGGTGAGCATGCCCGTGTACAGCGAGCGGGCGATCTCAGGCGTGATCTCCCATTCCATGACGATCGCCATGTCGTACACCAGCTCGGCCGTGGCGCACGCGGTCGTGTCCGACACGACGATCGATCCCGCCGGTTCGTCGGACTCGATATGGTGATCGATCACGAGCTTCGGGACGGTCAGCGCGCGCACGGTCTCGGTGAGCACGCCCAGTCGCTTCACGTCGCTGATGTCGAGCACGATGAGGAGATCGATGTCCTTCAGCGCCCGCGAGCCGCGCGACGTCTGATCGTCGATCCCTTCGGCCAGGAAATCGAACATGTCGGGCCAGGGCGTGGGATTGACGATGCGCGGCACGAGCCCGTGCGACGTGAGCATGCGCGCGAGCGCCGTTTCCGATCCGCAGCCGTCCCCATCGGCGTTGAGGTGCGTGCTGAGCGCGACCCGGCGCCCCCGCACCAGTTGCGGCGCGAGCGTCAGGATTGCCGCGCGGCGCGCGGTGGGGACGGTCAGGAGGTCAGTCGGCACAGTGGGATGTGGGCAAACGACAAGCGGCGCCCGCGTGGGCGCCGCTTTCGAATCTAGCGCGGTGAGGCGTCAGTCGCCCATCGAGTGCGCCGTGTCGCCGCGGCCGATGTGCGAGTGGTTCCTGCTGTAAAGGAAGTAGACGACGAGACCGATGATCAGCCAGACGATGAGACGGAGCCAGGTGTCCTTCGGCAGGCCCGCCATGAGGCCGAAGCAGCTCAGGATGCCGAGCAGGGGCACCAGCGGCACCAGCGGCGTCTTGAAGGCGCGCGGAATCTCCGGCGAGCGAACGCGGAGGATCCACACGCCAGCGCAGACGATCACGAAGGCGAGCAGCGTTCCGATGCTCACGAGCTGCCCGAGCAGCCCGATCGGGAAGAGGCCGGCGACGATCGCGGCGATGGTGCCCGTCATGATCGTCGTGATGTAGGGCGTCTTGAAGCGCGGGTGGACCTTCGCGAACACCGGCGGGAGCAGACCGTCGCGCGCCATGGAGTAGAACACGCGCGGCTGGCCCATGAGCATCACGAGCACCACCGAGGCCAGTCCGGCGAGCGATCCGATCTCGACGGCGTAGCGCAGCCAGGCCAGCGACGAGCCGGCGGCCGCGATCGCGACCACGATCGGTGCCGGGTCGTTGAGCTTGGTGTAGTGCACCATCCCCGTCATGACGAGTGCCATGAGGATGTAGAGGATGGTGCAGATGAACAGCGACCCCAGGATGCCGATCGGCATGTCCTTCTGCGGGTTCTTCGCTTCCTGCGCCGCGGTGCTCACGGCGTCGAAGCCGATATAGGCGAAGAAGATCACGCCGGCGCCGCGCAGCACGCCGCTCCAGCCGAACTCGCCGAAGTGCCCGGTGTTGGCGGGAATGAACGGGTGCCAGTTGGCCGTGTTCACGTACATGAACCCGAAGCCGATCACCAGGAACACGATCGCGATCTTGATGAAGACGATGACGTTGTTGAAGCGCGCCGACTCCTTGATGCCGATCACGAGGATCACCGTCATGATCGCGACCAGCACCATGGCGGGAATGTTCAGCACCGCGCCCGTACGCGAGAAGTTGTTCAGCGCGTCCACGGCGATCGGCGCATCCGTCCACTCCTTGGGGATGACGAGGCCGAACTCGGCGAGGAACTTCACGAAGTTTCCACCCCAACCCACCGCGACCGTCGCGGCGCCGAAGAGGTATTCCAACATCAGGTCCCAGCCGATGATCCAGGCGACGAACTCACCCATCGTGGCGTAGCCATACGTATAGGCGGAGCCGGCGATCGGGATCATGCTGGCGAACTCGGCGTAACACAGCCCCGCGAAGCCGCAGGCCACGCCGGCGAGAATCATCGACATCACCACGCCCGGGCCGGCGTACAGCGCGGCCGCGTTGCCGGTGAGGACGAAGATCCCGGCGCCGATGATCGCCCCGATGCCCAGCAGCGTGAGGTTCGACGCCGTCAGCGTCCGTCGCAGTGAGCCTTCACCCTCTTCCGCGGCCTCGCGCTGGAGCACCGCTACACTCTTTCTCGACCACAAGCCCATCGGGGGAGTCTCCGGATAGCAAGAAAGGACCGGCACGGGCGCGTGCCGCCGTCGGGGAGATTGTATACAGATTTGGGACGCGACAACTTCGTCGTAGGGGACGAGCTTGTCAACAGCGAGACGGACGGTAAGGCGGTCAGGCGGTGATTGTCATCCCGCCTCACAAGCTGTAGTTCGGCGCCTCGCGCGTGATCGTCACGTCGTGTGGGTGTGACTCCCGCAACCCGGCCGCCGTGATGCGCACGAAGCTGGTGCGGGTGCGCAG
>JBJMNM010000449.1:0-3231 GCA_045804305.1 Gemmatimonadaceae bacterium
CCTCCTAACCCAGGCGCCGGGTGTCGTCGACCGCGATCCGAACTACGGCGGCGACGGGCTGATGGTCCACGACATCCGTCTCACGAGGGGCTATCACGGGAACGAGCTCGGGCGATACCAGCGCCTCGCATCCGGCGAGCGGTCGGGCGACTATCAGAACCTGCTCAATCCCGGGTTCTGGCGCCTGTCCAACACGCGTTACCTGTACACAAACGGCGCCGTCAACCAGCCCGGCCTCACGCCCCTCCTCGGCCCCGTCAGGAATTCAGCGGGCTCCACGGTCTATCTGTATCGCCTCCCCGGCGACAATCCACCGGCGTGGGTGGCGCCAGCCATGGTAAAGGCCGGCGACGAGGCCACGGCCGGCACGATCCTCGATCCCCGCTTCGACCCACTCAGAGTCGCCGTGATCGACTCCACGGCGGCGGTACCCACGCAGCCGCTGTCCGCGTTGCCGGAACCGCTCCGGATCACGCCGAACATCACCCGGTACGATCCGGGGCACATCGCCATGGAGCTCAGCGGCCCGGCGCCCGCCGGCTCCGCGCTCGTCGTGTCGGAGAACTATTTCCCGGGTTGGCAGGCGACCGCGAACGGTCAGTCGGTCCCTGTCGTCCGCGCCGACTACAACCTGATCGGCGTTCCGCTCCCCGCCGGGGCGACTCGGATCTCGCTGGATTTCACCGACGCCGCTTTCCAGCGGGGGAAGCTCGTGTCCCTCCTGGCCCTGGCCGTGGCGCTTGCCATGATTGGCGCAGGAGCCCTCATCGAGCGGCGCCGACGTGTCGTCTAGCGCGACGGAGGGGCGCGGCCGCGCGCTCGTCATCGTTCCCACGTACAACGAACGGGAGAACGTCCGACGCCTGATCGAGACGGCGCTCGAGAAGGATCCGCGCATCGACATGCTCATCGTGGACGATGGCTCGCCCGATGGCACGGGCGCGATCGTGCAGGAGATCGCCCAGACGAATGGGAGGGTGCACCTGCTTTCCCGACCCAGGAAGATGGGGTTGGGCACCGCCTACATCGCCGGCTTTCGTTGGGCGCTGGAGCGGGACTACGAGTACATCCTCGAGATGGACGCCGACTTCTCGCACGATCCCGCGCATCTGCCTCAGTTCCTCTCGGCCATCGAGGACGCCGATCTCGTGCTGGGCTCTCGCTATCAGCAGGGGCGGGTGACGGTCGTGAACTGGCCGATCAGCCGGCTCATCCTCAGCTACTGCGCGAACATCTACGCGCGGGGCGTAACCGGGCTCCCGGTATGGGATGCGACCGGTGGGTTCAAGTGCTTTCGCAGGTCCGTCCTTCAGGCCATCGACCTCGATCGGGTGCAGTCGAATGGCTACGCCTTCCAGATCGAGATGAGCTTCCGCGCCTGGAAGCGGAACTTTCGGATCGCCGAGATCCCGATCGTGTTCGTGGATCGGACGGAGGGTACGAGCAAGATGTCGCAGTCCATCGTCCGGGAGGCGGTCTGGATGGTCTGGCGCCTGCGATGGTGGTCCCTCCGCGGCACCATCTAGACGCGCGGTCACCCATTCTTCAGGCTGCGATGCTTCCCACCGGGCGCACATTCTTCAAGATGAGCGGGTCCGGGAACGACTTCATCATGGTGGACGCCATGCGTGAGCCGCCCGGGAGCCTGGCGCATGCCGAGACCGTGCAGCGCGTCTGCGCCCGCGCAACGGGAATCGGCGCGGACGGGGTCGTGTTTCTCGAGCCATCGGACGTCGCGGATTATCGCATGACGTACCTCAACAGCGATGGCTCCCGTGCCGACCTTTGTGGCAACGCGTCGCTTTGTTCGGCGCGGCTGGCCACCGAGCTCGGCATCGTGCGCGCCAGCGAATTTCGCTTCGAGACCGACGCGGGAATCCTCGGCGCCCGGTTCGACTCGGAAGGGCCGGAGGTCGACCTTCCGGCCGTTTCCCAGGTGACGCCGACTCTGCCATTCCGGCTGGGCCACGGCGAGCGCTGGATCGGCTTTGCCTTGGCGGGAGTGCCTCATCTGGTCGTGCGCGTCGACGACGTGGCCACGGTTGACGTGGTGGGACGGGGCCGGCCGTTGCGCCACGACGCGTCGCTAGCGGACGGAGCCAACGTGAACTTCGTGGCTCCGGCGGCGGGCGGCGGCTTTCGGATACGCACCTTTGAGCGCGGGGTCGAGGGCGAGACCTTGGCGTGCGGCACCGGCGCCGTGGCGACGGCGATCCTGCTCACGGAAGCGGGCGCCGCGGCCGGCGAGGTGACCTTGACGACCAGGTCTGGGCGGGCGCTTCGGGTGCGGCTGCGGCGATCGTCGGAGGGGTGGTGGCCGTCGCTGTCCGGGGAGGCGCGGGTCGTATTCGAGGGCCGGTTCGGCGAGCTCTGAGCTTCGGTGGCTCGGAGGAGGCGACAGCGGCCGTGACAGTGGGGTTTCCGTCGACCGTTCAGCCTCCGGTATTGATCGGGCCCTGACGCGCCCATCAGCAACCACTTGAGTTGCTACCGGCAAGCTCTTGGTGCAACACGGCTTATGGGGAAGTCAGCCTCATGGTGATCGCGGTTCTCCACATTTCTCCACCGTACCTAGTTTACATAATACATCTTATACGTACTCACGGACGAGGACATTAGCGTGCTCTGCCGCGTTGGTGGCGGCTCTTCGAGCGCCTCTATCGTGTCGTCCCGAGTGCGGCGAAGGACCCGCGCCTGCCGTACCGGGCGGATTGCCGCGCTCCGGGCGTCGACGAGCTTTTCCCAAATACGAATCGAGCGGACGACTCGGAGCCGCCCGCTCGATTTCATGTTTTGTTGTGCTGCCGCCCCGCGCCTACATCAGAAGAGAGATTACCGGACTCAGCCGCGCGCCGGCTGCGCCGACAGCTCACCGAGCCGCACCCGGGCTTCCGCGGCGATCCCCGGGTTGTCGGACTGGTTCGCCAACGCCTCCCAGACCTTTCGCGCCTCAAGCGACTTCCCGCCCGCCATCAGCGCGTGGCCGGCCTTCGCCATCAGCATCGTCCTCTCGTTCGGCATCGTCGACGCCTCGGCGGCACGCTGATATTCGGCTGCCGCTTCGGCATACTTGGCCAGCTGGGAGTACGCGTCGCCCAGCAGTGTCCGAGCCGACACCGCGTCCGGTCCTGTCTCGAGCCGCCTCGTCAAGCCCTCCAGATACGTCGCCGCTCCCTGATTGTCGCCCTTCTCCAGCTTGAGCTGCGCCAGGAGAATCCCCGCTTCCGCACC
>JBJMNM010000450.1:0-6625 GCA_045804305.1 Gemmatimonadaceae bacterium
CTCGGCCGCCCACTCCACCGGGGCCGGAGCGCAGGCCGAGGCGGCGAGCGCGGTGATCGCACAGCAGAGCACGAGCCGGGCGCATGGCATCATGCAGAATAGCGGCACGCGCGCCGCGCCGGCATCGGCGTCGCTCACGGGAGGATCGACTATCTTTCGCTGGTTGGCATCACGGCTCGCTACCCTTTGCCTGCATCGCAATCATGGCCGCTCCAGTCGCATCCGACCGTTCCGCACCAGCCGTCGCCGCCGCCGCCGACTCGCGCCAGGCGCTCGAGGCGATCCAGCCACCCGATGCCCCGCTTGCGGGATTCGCCGGCACGCGACGTGTGCCTCCGCCGGTGAACGAGCCCGTGCGGAGCTACGCGCCGGGCTCGCCGGAGAAGCTCGCGCTCAAGGCGAGGCTCGCCAGCATGGCCAAGGAGCGCGTCGACATCCCGATCATCATCGGCGGCGAGGAGATCCGCACCGGCGACCTCGCGCAGAGCGTGATGCCGCATGATCACCAGCACGTGCTCGCCGACTGGCATCGCGCCACCCCGGAGCACGTGACGCAGGCGATCGCCGCGGCCAAGCGGGCGAGCGCCGACTGGGCGAACTGGGCGTGGGAGGATCGTGCCGCGGTATTCCTCCGCGCGGCCGAGCTGCTCACCACGAGCTGGCGCCAGACGATCAACGCCGCCACGATGCTCGGTCAGTCCAAGACCGCGTTCCAGGCGGAGATCGACTCGGCGTGCGAGCTGATCGACTTCTGGCGCTTCAATCCGCATTACGCGCAGGAGCTGCACGACGAGCAGCCGATCAGCAACAACACGATGTGGAACCAGCTCGACTACCGTCCGCTCGAGGGGTTCGTGTACGCGGTGACGCCGTTCAACTTCACGTCCATCGCGGGCAATCTGCCGACGGCGCCGGCGCTGATGGGCAACACCGTCCTGTGGAAGCCGGCCGCCTCGGCGATGCTGTCGGCGTACTACCTCATGAAGTTGCTGGAGGATGCCGGGCTGCCGCCGGGCGTGATCAATTTCGTCCCGGGTGACGCGGCGCAGATCTCGAGCGTGGCGCTCACCCACCGCGACTTCACCGGCCTGCACTTCACCGGCAGCACCGCCGTGTTCAACAGCATGTGGCAGACGATCGGCACGAACATGTCGCGCTACGCCAACTACCCGCGCATCGTGGGTGAGACGGGCGGCAAGGATTTCATCGTGGCGCATCCGTCGGCCGATCCGCGGGCGCTCGCGGTCGCGATCGCGCGAGGCGGATTCGAGTACCAGGGCCAGAAGTGCTCGGCGGCCAGTCGCGTCTACGTCCCGCGCTCGCTGTGGAAGGATGTCCGCGATCGGACCGTCGCGATGATGGACGACATGAAGATCGGCGACGTGACCGACTTCCGGAACTTCATGGGCGCGGTGATCGACAAGAAGGCGTTCACCAAGATCTCCGAGTACGTGGACGACGCGAAGCGGAACGCCACGGTGGTGGCGGGCGGAACGGTCGACGGCAAGGACGGGTACTTCGTGCATCCCACGCTCGTGGAGACGAACGACCCGCGCTACCGCCTGCTGTGCGAGGAGATCTTCGGCCCGGTCGTCACCGTGCACGTGTACGACGACGCGAGATGGTCGGAGACCCTTCGTGTCATCGACACGACGACGGCCTACGCGCTCACGGGCGCCGTGTTCGCGCGCGATCGCCGTGCCGTGCGCGAGGCGATGATGGCGCTGCGCAACGCGGCGGGAAACTTCTACGTGAACGACAAGCCCACCGGCGCCGTGGTGGGACAGCAGCCGTTCGGTGGCGCGCGCGGCTCGGGCACGAACGACAAGGCAGGCTCAAAGCTCAATCTCGTCCGCTGGGTCAGCGCACGCAGCATCAAGGAGACCTTCTCGCCACCGACGGATTACCGGTATCCGTTCATGGAGGAGCGGTAGGGCGGTCGCCCTACTGCGTCACCGCTTCGTCCAGATCACGATCACCCCACACACCGAGTCGTACTGCATCGGCGCGCCGATGCCGTTGTAGACCTCCAGGGCGCCGATGTCGGACGGCCGAACCAGGTTGATCTCCTGGTGCTGCATGCCATCGATCACGACGTTCGCGGCACACTCGCCCTGCCGCAGCGAGATCCGGCCGCGCGAGCTCACCACCTGTGCGTCGAGGCCGGCGCCGACGATGCGGAAACCGGGCATCATCCGCAGGATGTCGCTCACCTCGTTCGGATTCCGCTTCTGGATGTCATCCTCGGAGATGAACCGCCCGGCACCCGACCGTCTGGCGCGGGTCTCGTAATCGCGATACCGGCTCCGCTGCGCGGTGATGCGCACCGAGTCCAGCGACACGATGGTCGAGAGCGTGATGTCCTGATTGACGCTCCGTCCACTGCGCAGCTCTACCGGTAGCTGGCCGAGCAGATAGCCGATCCGGCGCACCTCGATCAGCTGCGTGCCCGCCGGGAGGTTCGAGAGCGTGAAGTGACCCGCCGAGTCGGTCTGCGACGAGCCCGTCGCGTCGACCACGCTCACCCGCGCGTCGGGAAGCGGACGGCCGCCCGCACCGCGCACCGTGCCGGTCAGAGTGGCGGTCCCCGACAGTCGCGGCGTGGGGGTGTTCTCGGCCGCCGCGGCCGACGAATCGAGCAGCGCGATGCCGCGTGATGCGCTCTCGCTCAACGACAGATCGCGCTTGGTCACGCCGACATCGTCGGTGACGCTGAGACGCAGCGTGCTGCCCGCGCGGCCCTTGTGCTGCACTTGCACGAGCAGGTAGGTGTCCGTCGGCACGCCGCAGAGTCGGTAGTTCCCCACGGAATCCACCGGCATGGCCCCACCGCGCTGCTCCGTCGTGGGGTGCAGCGTGGCACGATCGACGCCGATGTCCACCCAGCTCACCGCCACGGTCGCGCCGATGAGCGGCTGATCCGTGTCGGCGTTCACTACCCGACCCACCACGGCACCCTTTCCCTTGGGGAGCTCCACGCCCGGACAGGCGGCCGCCCGCAGGGTTGCGCCGGAGGGAATGCCGAGCTCCAGGCGCTGCCGCTCATCGGCCGCGAGCGTCACCTCGCGCGACGGGAGTGTGAGATCGAGCGAGTCGAGGAAGGGCGTCGTGAAGTCGACCGTGTATCGGCCGGCGATGAGGCTGTCCACCGCGAAGCGGCCCTTCTCGTCGGTGGTGGCCACGCGCAGCGTGGGATCGGGCGAGAGCCGCGCCACGTAGACGGTCGCGCCGGCCGCGGGGCGCGCGTGCACGCTGTCGGTGATCTGGCCTTCGATCCGGCCCTTCGGAGCGGTCTGCGCGAGGAGCGTGGGCGCGCCAAGCGACGCGAGGAGCACGGCGGTGCCGATGTGATGGAGACGCATGACCCTGTTTTCGGTCGGTCGTTCGCGGGGCTTCAGCGCGACGTCGCACCGTATCCGGCGGCATGGCAGGGCATGCCGCCGGCCCGACTGCATTAACTTGCCCTTCATGGCTCGTTTCCGATACCTGACCGCCGACGTGTTCACCGACGTACCCTTCGGCGGCAATCAGCTCGCGATCTTCCCCGACGCGCGCGGCATTCCCGAGAACCGGCTGCTCGACGTGACCCGGGAGTTCAACTACGCCGAGACCACGTTCGTGTTTCCGCCGAGCGACGGGAGGTATACGCGTCGCGTGCGCATCTTCACGCCGGGCGGCGAAGTGCCGTTCGCCGGCCACCCGACCGTCGGCACCGCACACGCCCTCGCCGAGATCGGCGAGATCCCCCTCACGGGTGAGAACACGCGCATCGTGCTCGAGGAGAAGGTTGGACCGGTGCCCGTCGTCATCCGGGCGCGCCATGGCAAGCCGGTGTTCGCCCAGCTCTCGGTGGCCCAGCTGCCGGAAGTTCTCGCACCGCCGCCTCCCCGCGAGGCGCTCGCCGCCGTCCTCGGCCTGGAGGTCGACGAGCTGCTGGGTGAGGCGTGGGCCCCCCAGACGCTCTCGTGCGGGCTGCCGTTCCTCTTCGTGCCGCTGCGCGACCGCGCCGCCGTGGCGCGGGCGCGCATCCGCATCGACGCATGGGAGAAGGCCTTCGAGGGCATGGAGACGAAGGAGATCTTCGTGTTCGCGCCCGGCGGTGATCGGCCCGGCTCCGATTATCACGCCCGCATGTTCGCCCCCGGCCTGAGCGTGCCGGAGGATCCGGCAACCGGGAGCGCGAACGCGGCGCTTGCGGGGTACCTCGCGGCGCGTCACCCGGCAGGACGGCGTGACGGGACGCTGCGCTGGATGGTCGAGCAGGGCTTCGAGATGGGACGGCCGAGCATGCTCGAGGTGGAGGCCGACGTCGCCGCCGGCGCGATCAAGGCTGTCCGGGTGGGTGGCGCCTCCGTGCTCGTGTGCGACGGCACCATGGAGATCAGCTGATCGGGCGCCGGCGCGCGTGTCGGACGGCGCTGAACACGCCAAGCAGACACCCGGCCGCGGCGAGTGCGATGCCGCCGTTCGCCTCGTAGCGTGCATGATCGGCCGCCACGAGCGCGGATTGTCCGCGCGGCCCGGGGTGCTGATAGCTGTAGGCCGAGATCGCGCGCAGCCGCACCGTGCCGTCGAGGTAGAGCGCGATTCCTGCAAGGATGAGCACGAGCGCGGCGAGGTCGGTGAGCCGGTCGCGACGCGAGACGGTTGCCATGATGTCGAAGTTGGTGTGATCGGTGCCGCCACGCCTGGTTGCCCGTGCCGGCCCGGCCCTTCAGCTTGCGAGTACTCGCCCTTCTCCCGAACGTAACGCGACGTGTCCTACCGCATCCTCGTCACCGACGACATCGACGCCGACGGTGTTGCCCTCCTCACCGCCGAGCCCTCGTTCATCGTGGACGAGGTGCCGACGCTGCCCCCAGCGGAGCTGCTCGAGCGCATCGGACAGTACGACGCGTTCGTGGGCCGCAGCGCCACGCGCATCACCGACGAGCTACTGAAGCGCGCCACCCACCTCCGCGTGGTAGGACGCGCGGGTGTGGGCGTCGACAACATCGCGATCGATTCGGCCACGGCGCTCGGCGTGGCGGTGATCAATGCGCCGGCCGGCAACACGATCGCCGTCGCGGAGCTGTTCTTCGGCACCGTGCTGGGGCTGCTGCGGCACCTGCCGCAGGCCGCCAGCTCCATGCGCGAGGGCAAGTGGGATCGCGCCAAGCTTCTCGGCACGGAGCTCAAGGGAAAGACGCTCGTGATCGTCGGCGTCGGCCGGATTGGCGGCGAGGTCGCGACACGGGCCCTGGCGTTCGGGATGGACGTGGCCGGCTACGACCCGTACGTGGGCGACGAGCGCTTTCGCGCGCTCAGGATCCGGCGTCTCGCCACACTCGAAGAGGGGCTCGACGCCGCCGACTTCCTCACCGTGCATACGCCGCTGACGGAGGAGACGGAGGCAATGATCGGCCGCCGTGAGCTCGCGCGGCTCAAGGGTGGTGCGATCATCGTCAACATGGCGCGCGGTGGCATCGTGGAGGAAGCGGCGCTCGTCCAGGCGCTCGAGAGCGGTCAGCTCCGGGGCGCCGTGGTGGATGCGTTCTCCAAGGAGCCGCTCGCCGCCGACCATCCGTTGCGCCGCGCGCCGAACGTCTTTCTCACTCCGCACATCGGCGCGTCGAGCGAAGAGGCGCAGCGCAACGTCGCGGTGGACGCCTGCGCCGCCGTGCGCGATGCACTGCTGCACGGCGAGCTCTCGCGGTCGATCAACGTGGCGGGCGCCGGCGCCGGCGACTTCCGCGAGCTGCAGCCCGCCCTCTTCGTCGCGCGGCGAGCGGCGGCGGTGGCGCGCGCCATTCTCGCCGATCGCGGCGTGCGCGCGGTGCAGCGTCTCTCGCTCCGGGTCGGACCGGAGCTCGCCGGTGCGTCGGCCGCCCTGCTGGCGTCGGCGGCGGCGGGGGTGCTGGAGGGCACGATCGACGTGGAACGGCTGAACCTCATCAACGCGCGCGCACTCGCCGAGGCGCGCGGCATCGAGCTGTCGTGCTCTGAATCCGCCTCGCTCGGACACGAGAAGGCCCTTCAGGTGAGCCTCAGCGGCGGCATGCAGGAGCTCGCGGTCCAGGGTCTGGCGGCGGACGGCTCACAGCCGCGGCTCACGCGCATCGGCGGCTTCCACGTCGACGTCGCCCCGCGCGACACACTGATCATCCTCACCAACAACGACGTCCCCGGCGTGATCGGCCGCGTGGGCACGCTCCTCGGCGACAATCGGGTGAACATCGCCGAGTATCACCAGGCGCGCCTCGCGCAGGGGGGTGAAGCACTGGCCGCGATCAGTGTGGACGGCGCGGTGGGCTCCGGTGTGCGCGAAGCGCTGCTCAACCTGCCCGACATCAGCTCGGCGACGGTCGTGCACTTCCGGGGAACGTGAACCGCGCAGTCGTCCGGCCCCAGTCGCAGGAGGCTTCCCCGGGTACTCGCGAATTCCCAGCAGTAACCGGTACCTGGTACAGCCGAGTGGAATCATCGCGGGCCACGACGCGATGAGCGACCTGGGTCCATGACCTCACCTGAGATCTCCCGCGACCCGGAGGTCCGCCGCGCCTACGCTGCCGACGCGTCGGGGCTGGTGATGGTGCCCGACGGCGTCGCGCGGCCGACGAGTGCCGCGGAAGTCGCGGCGTTGCTC
>JBJMNM010000451.1:0-5168 GCA_045804305.1 Gemmatimonadaceae bacterium
AGCGAATCGCAGGAACGCATGCTCGTCGTCGCGAAGGCAGGACACGAGGCCGACGTGGTCGGCATCCTCGAGAAATGGGATCTGACGGCCGCCGTGATCGGTGAAGTGATCGCCGAGCCGGTGTACCGCGTGGTGGAAGGCGACCGCGTAGTAGCCGAGTTTCCGGGCATTCGGCTCGTGACGGACTGCCCGACATACGAGCCCGAAGCACGCGAGAGTGACGAGGTGCGCCGGCGCCGCGGGCGCGACGTGAGGGCGATCGCCGAGATGGCCGAGGAAGTCGATCCGGTCTGGACGCTCGAGCGGCTGCTCCTCTCGCCCACCATCGCCAGCAAGAAGTGGGTCTATCAGCAGTACGATCACACGGTGCGCACGAGCACCGTGGTAGGCCCCGGCGGTGATGCAGCGGTCGTGCGCATCCGCGGCACCGACCGAGCCATCGCGCTCAAGACGGACTGCAACGGTCGCTACGTGTATCTCGACCCGCGCGTGGGAACGCAGATCGCCGTGGCGGAGGCGGCGCTCAATGTCGCCTGCGCCGGCGGGCGTCCGATGGCGATCACCAACAACCTGAACTTCGGCAATCCAAAGAAGCCGGAGGTGTACCATCAGCTCCGCGAGTCCGTCGCCGGCATGAAGGAAGCGTGCGAGGCGCTGGGCACCCCGGTCACCGGCGGCAACGTCTCGCTGTACAACGAGAATCCCACTGGCGCTGTGTATCCCACGCCCGTCATCGGCATGGTGGGGCTCGTCGACTCGATCGCGCACATCACGCGCTCGGCGTTCACCACCGACGGCGACGCGATCGTCCTCCTCGGCGACAACACCGACGAGCTGGGCGGCAGCGAGTACCTCCAGCGCATCCATGGCGAGGTGGTCGGCGCACCGCCGCGCATCGACCTCGGGAAGCAGAAGGCGCTCATCGACGCGCTGCTCGCCGCCATTCGCGCCGGAGCCGTTCGCTCCGCGCACGACACGTCGGATGGTGGGTTGGCCGTCGCGCTCGCGGAGTGCGTGATGATGGATCGCGCCCGGACCACCGGTGCGGATGTCGATCTGACAGCCTGGAGTGCCCTGCCCCTGCGCGCGCTGCTGTTCGGCGAGGCGCAGGGCCGCGTGCTCGTCTCCACGCCCGACGTCGCCGCCGTGCTGGCGATCGCCGGCAAGCACGGCGTGAAGGCCACGACGATCGGAACCGTGCGTGCGGCCGGCGGATTCCTCAGCGTGAAGGTCGGCGCCCGAACGTTCCGCGCCCCGGTCTCGCAGCTCGCGGACGCGTACCACGAGAGCATCCCCCGCATCATGCAGCGGAGCGCTTCGGCGCAGGACATCGCTCTCGCCTCCGACTCGGTGGTCTGACACAATGTGCGGAATATTTGGCGTTCGTGGGCAGGCTGATGCCGTCGCTCTCACGAAGCTCGGGCTCTATTCCCTTCAGCATCGCGGGCAGGAGTCCGCCGGTATCGTCGCCGTCGACGAAAGCGGCGCGGCGCGCGGCGTGCGCAGCATGGGCCTCGTCTCGGACATGCCGAATCCCGCGCTCGAGGCGCTGCACGGGACGATGGCGATCGGCCACACGCGCTATAGTACGGCCGGCTCGTCGTCGATCGAGAATGCGCAGCCGGTGCTGGTGAGCTCCCGCGGCGGACACATCTCGCTCGCCCACAACGGCAACCTGACCAACGCCGGCGAGCTGCGCGCCGAGCTGGAGGACCTCGGCTCCATCTTCGCGTCGTCGATGGATTCAGAAGTGATTGTCCACCGCCTCGCCCGATCAACCGCGATCAAACCCGAAGACCGGCTCGCCGACGCGCTCCAGGGCGTCGAAGGCGCGTACAGCATCCTCATCGTGCTCGGCGACACGCTGCTCGCGGCGCGGGATCCGCGCGGCTGGCGTCCGCTGGTGATGGGGCGTCTGAATGATTCTCCGGTGTTCGGCTCGGAGACCTGCGCGCTCGACATCGTGGGCGCCGCGTACGAGCGCGACATCGAGCCTGGCGAGATCCTCGCGGTGGACGCGGACGGCGAGCGCTCGATCTTTCCCTTCGAGCGGAAGGAGCTGCGGCGCTGTGTGTTCGAGCACGTGTACTTCGCGCGACCCGACAGCCGGATCTTCGGCGGGTCGGTGGACCGCGCGCGCCGCGCACTCGGCCGGCGATTGGCGCAGGAATGTCCGGCACCCGGCGCGGAGCTCGTGTTCAGCGTGCCCGATTCCTCCAACTCGGCGGCGATCGGTTTCTCCGAGGAGAGCGGGCTCCCCTTCGAGCTTGCGCTCATCCGCAACCACTACGTGGGCCGCACCTTCATCCAGCCCACGCAGGCCACGCGCGACGCGAAGGTTCGGCTCAAGTACAACGCCGTCCGCGAGGTGCTGAATGGCAAGCGCGTCGTGATGGTGGACGACTCGATCGTGCGCGGCACGACTACTCGTGGGCTCGTGCAGCTCGTGCGCGCCGCGGGCGCCGCCGAAGTGCACATGCGCGTGAGCTCGGCGCCCGTCACGGGGCCCTGTTACTACGGGATCGATACGCCGAGCCGCGACGAGCTGATCGCCGCCAATCACACGCACGAGGAGATCCGACAGTCGCTCGGCGTGGACTCGCTCGGATATCTCTCGCTGGACGGCATGCTGCAAGCGGTGCCCGGAGGGCCGCACGGATTTTGCCATGCGTGCTTCTCCGGCGACTACCCGACCCCGCCGCCGACGGATCCCAACAAGCTCCGCTTCGGATGTGGATGCTGACCTGACAACTCGAGAGCCAATCCTGCGTGCATTCCTCAGTCTATTTCTTCGGAAACGGCAGCGCTGAAGGCACGAAGGACATGAGGGCCGTTCTCGGCGGCAAGGGTGCGAACCTCGCCGAGATGACCAACCTCGGCGTGCCCGTGCCGCCGGGCTTCACGATCGCCTGCGACTCGTGCATCGCATTCCTGCGCGACGGCGTGGTACCCGATGAGCTGCGCGCCGCGGTCGAGAAGAATCTGCGGCGGCTGGAGGAGGCGAGCGGCAAGCAGTTCGGCGATCCGACGAACCCGCTGCTCGTGTCCGTGCGCAGCGGCGCGCCGGTGTCGATGCCCGGCATGATGGAGACGATCCTCAATCTCGGCCTGAACGATCGTACCGTGACCGGCCTGGCGCGGGCGAGCGGCAATGCGCGCTTCGCCTACGACTCGTTCCGCCGCTTCATCCAGATGTACGGCGATGTCGTGCTCGGGGTGAGCCACGCACGCTTCGAGCAGCTGCTCGCCACCAAACGGCTGACCGCGGGCGTGGAGAACGACTCCGAGCTCTCCGAGGAGCAGCTGCGAAATCTCGTGGAGGAATACAAGGCCCTGATACGCACGACCATCGGTCGTTCGTTTCCGATGGACCCGCTGGAGCAGCTCTGGGGCGCGATCGAAGCGGTGTGGAAGTCGTGGACGCTCAGGAAGGCACAGGACTACCGGAAGCACGCGGGGATCCCGGAGACGCTGGGCACCGGCGTGAACATCGTCAGCATGGTCTTCGGCAACCTGGGCGACGACTCCGGTACGGGTGTGGCGTTCACGCGCAACCCGAGCACCGGCGAGCGAAAGTTCTACGGTGAGTTCCTGGTGAACGCGCAGGGTGAGGACGTCGTGGCCGGTATCCGCACGCCGCTCAGCATCGACGAGATGGCCGAGCGACTCCCGGCCGCCTACGAGCAGCTGCTCGAAACGCAGGCGCGGCTCGAGCAGCACTACTGCGACATGCAGGACATCGAGTTCACCGTCGAAAACGGCAAGCTCTTTCTCCTCCAGACGCGCAGCGGCAAGCGCACCGCCGCGGCAGCAGTGCGCATCGCGACGGAGATGGTCGCCGAAGGGATGATCGAGCAGCGACAGGCAGTCACACGCGTTCCGGCGGCGGAGCTCGAGCAGCTCCTGCATCCGGTGATCGATCCGAGCGTGCGCGCCACGCCGATGGCCGTGGGGTTGCCGGCGAGTCCCGGTGCGGCCAACGGGCGTGCGGTCTTCGACGCCGACGAAGCCGTGCGCCGCACCGCCGCGGGCGATGCCGTGATCCTCATTCGCGAGGAGACGACCCCCGAGGATTTCCACGGACTCGTGGCGGCGCGCGCGGTGCTCACGTCGCGCGGCGGGATGACGAGCCATGCGGCGGTCGTGGCGCGAGGCATGGGCAAGTGCGCGGTGGTGGGCTGCAAGGAGATGCAGGTCGACCCCGTGCGACGCGCCGCGACGATGAACGGCACGACCATCCACGAAGGCGACTGGCTCACGCTGGACGGCGGCACGGGCAAGGTGTTCGCCGGCGATCTGCCCACGACGCCGAGCGAGGTGGTGCAGGTCATCCGCGGTACGCTGCCCCGCGCGAAAGCGCCGGCGTTTCGTTCGTTCGATCAGCTCATGGGCTGGGCGGACGAGGTGCGCACCCTCAAGGTGCGCGCCAATGCGGACACGCCGCAGGACGCGCGGATTGCGCGCGCGTTCGGCGCCGAAGGAATCGGGCTCTGCCGCACCGAGCACATGTTCTTCGAGGGCGACCGCATCACCGCCATGCGCGAGATGATCGTCGCGCGCGACGAGAGTGGTCGCCGGCGGGCGCTCGCCAAGCTGCTTCCCATGCAGCGGAACGACTTCGAGGGGATCTTCGAGGCGATGGCCGGCCTGCCCGTCACCATTCGCCTGCTCGATCCGCCACTCCATGAGTTCCTGCCGCACGGTGGCGAGGAGTCCAAGCTGCTCGCGCGCACGCTGGGGCTTGGCCGCCCTGAGCTGGCGCACATCGTGGACTCGCTCCGCGAGACGAACCCCATGCTGGGGCATCGCGGCTGCCGCCTCGGCATCACGTACCCCGAGATCACCGAGATGCAGGGCCGCGCGATCATCGAAGCGGCGCTTCGGGCGAAACGCCGAGGGGTCGACGTACGTCCTGAGATCATGATTCCGCTCGTCGCCGACTTCCGGGAGTTCGACCATCAGCGTGCCGTGGTGATGGAAGTCGCCAGTCAGGTGCTCGGCGCCATGGGCGAGGAGCTCGACTTCACCATCGGCACCATGATCGAGCTGCCGAGGGCGGCGCTGACGGCCGACGAGATCGCCCAGCGGGCGGAGTTCTTCTCCTTCGGCACCAACGACCTCACCCAGACGACGTTCGGGCTGAGCCGCGACGACGCCGGGCGCTTCCT
>JBJMNM010000452.1:0-4234 GCA_045804305.1 Gemmatimonadaceae bacterium
CACCTACAAGGATCTCGAGGGGAAGCGCGTGGAGATCGTGGGGTGGGGCAAGAGCGGGGAGGCGATGGAGATCATCAACGAGTCCATCAGCCGATATCAGGCGGCGTACGGCACCAAGCGCGAGCTGCGGTCAATCGAGGTGTAGCCCTCCCTCGGGCTGACCTCGGTGCAAGGCCGTTTTCCGCGTGGATCCGCGGCAGTGTTCCGCGTGGATCCGCGATCACGCCGTTGAACTGCTTTATCGCGGATCTCCGCGGAACACTGCCGCGGATCCACGCGGAAACGGCAGGCTCCGAGACCAAGCCAGCGTCCGCTCGCCCTAGCCGGCCCCGCGACTCCAAAGTCCTTTCCTTTTCTTGGTCGCGGGTTGGTCTCGTGCACCGAGGCCAGCCCAAGGTGGGGCTACACCTCGATCGACCGCAGCTCGCGCTTGGTGCCGTACGCCGCCTGATAACGGCTGATGGACTCGTTGATGATCTCCATCGCCTCCCCGCTCTTGCCCCACCCCACGATCTCCACGCGCTTCCCCTCGAGATCCTTGTAGGTGTGGAAGAAGTGCTCGACCTCCTTCAGCATGTGCTGCGGGATGTCGGCGATGTCGAAGTATTCCTGATGATACGGATCGTGCAGAGGCACGCTCAGGATCTTGTCGTCCGGCTCGCCGCGGTCGAGCATCTTGAGCACGCCGATCGGCCGGACGTCGATCTGGCAGCCCGGGAAGGTCTGCTCCTTCACGATCACGAGGACGTCGAGCGGATCGTTGTCCTCATGCAGCGTGCGCGGGATGAAACCGTAGTCGCCGGGATAGTGCACGGCGCTGAACAGCACGCGGTCGAGCTTGAGCATCCCGCTCGTCTTGTCCAGCTCGTACTTGTTACGGCTGCCCGAGGGGATCTCGATCACCGCCGTCACCGACTCCGGCGGATGCGCGCCAACCGGCAGATCGTGCCAGAGATTCAGCATCAGGCTCCCCGTGTCGCCGGCGCCGCCGGCCGGGAGATGGGATTGCGCGCATCCTGAAGATCCGTGTTGGCGCCGACCTCGCGCGTCATCGCACCCTTGTAGCTCATCGAGCCTTCCTCGATGCCGAAGTTCGTGGCGTCGAGCTCCTGCACGCGCTGCATGTCGGCCGCCGGCAGGGCGGGCGCGTCGCTCGCCGCGGCGAACTCCGCGAGCTGCGCGTCATCGTACACGTTCGGCAGCGTGGTCACCACGAGGGGCTCGGCGAGGAGCCACTTGAGCGCCGCCTGGCCGAGCGTCATCCGCTTCGTGAGAAACTCGAGGGTCTTCACCTTCTCCACCCCGTTCACCAGCCACGAACGCGGCCGGTGGCGACGGTGATCGTTCTCGGGGAACACGGTGTCGGCGGTGTACTTGCCCTCCAGCATCCCACTGGCGTGCGTGACGCGCACGTTGAAGCAGCAGTCGGGGGCGTGGCGTCGCGCCGCCTCGATCATCGCCGAGCCGGGGTGCTGCTCGAGGATGTTCCAGATCATCTGGATGGTGTTCACGTCGGGCTCGCGCTCCACCAGCTCCACGGCCTCATAGAGCCAGCCAATCGCTGGGCCGAACGCGGCACCCCACGCGCGGATCTTCCCCTCGCGCTTGAGATCGCGCAGCGTGCCCCACAGCTCCGCGTCCCGCACATGCTCCATCTTGGCATTGTGGAGCTGCAGCACGTCGATGTAGTCGGTCTCGAGCCGTTCCAGGCAACGCTCGACAGCCATCCGCATGAACGGCGGATCCGTGCGCATCGGCAGCTCCTGCTGCCCGCGGCGAGCTTCGCGAGCCGCGTCATCGTAGATGTCGTAGCCGATCTTCGTCCCGATCACGATCTCCTCGCGACGCCCGCGGAATGCCTCGGCGATCTGCCGCTCCGCGCGCCCATTGCCGTACGCGTCCGCGGCATCGAAGAAGGTGACGCCGTGCTCGTCCAGCGCACGGCGCATCATCGCGATCGCGTCGGCGTCGGTCTTGTCGCCCCACCAGCCGGTGGAGACGGTCCAGGTGCCGAAGCCGACCTCGCTCACGCGGACGTCGGTGTTGGGAAACGCGCGGTACTTCATCTCTACCTGCCTGAAAGGTCGTTCGTCGGTGGTTAGTTGCTGCGAAGCAGCCGCGCTGCGTCTACCGCGAAGTAGGTGATGATCACATCCGCACCGGCGCGACGGATACCGAGCAGGCTTTCCATCATCGCCCGCTCCCGATCGATCCAGCCACGCTCGCCCGCCGCCTGAATCATAGCGAACTCGCCGCTCACCTGGTACGCGGCGAGCGGGTAGCCAGTCTCCCGCTTCACGCGCGCGACGATGTCCAGGAACGGGCCCGCCGGCTTCACCATGACCATGTCCGCCCCCTCCTCGATGTCCTGCCACGTCTCGCGCAGCGCCTCGTCGGCGTTGCCGGGGTCCATCTGGTAGCCGCGCCGATCACCCGACTGCGGGGTGCTCTCGGCGGCTTCGCGGAATGGCCCGTAGTACGCGCTCGCGAACTTCGCCGAGTATGCCATGATCGACGTCTGGTCGAACCCGTTCGCGTCGAGCGCGCGCCGGATCGCGCCGACGCGTCCATCCATCATGTCGCTCGGCGCCACGACGTCGGCGCCGGCGCGTGCGTGTGACAGCGCCTCGCGTGACAACAGCTCCAGGGTCGCGTCGTTGTCCACGTCGCCGTTCACGAGGACACCACAGTGTCCATGTGAGGTATACTCGCACATGCAGACGTCGGTGATCACGACGAGCTGCGGCAGCTCCCGCTTGAGCGCGCGCACGCCCTGCTGGACCGGTCCCTCGTCATCCCACGCGCTCGATCCCTCGGCGTCCTTGTGCGCCGGAATGCCGAACAGCAGCACGCCGCCCACTCCCTGCTCCGCCGCGGCACGCGCGTCGACGAGCATCTCGTCCACCGACGTCTGGTGCACCCCGGGCATGGACGACACCGGCTGGCGCACGCCGTTTCCGGGGCGCACGAACAGCGGCAGCACGAGCTGCGACGGGGCAAGCAGCGTCTCGCGCACCATGGCGCGGAGGGACGCGGTGCGGCGCAGGCGGCGGGGACGGTATTCAGGAAAGGAGGGCATTTGATCTGTCATCCCGCACGAGCGAAGCGAGTGTCGGGATCTACTGTAATCTGCTTTGAACCGGATCGCGGCACGGGAGAGCAGGAGGACATCGAGCTACTCCGGCTGCGGCGACGGAAGGTGTTCGGCACGACGGAGCCCCTCGAGGATCTCCGACGCTCCCTCCCCGCGCAATTGATTCGCGAGACGAATCCCACTGAGCTCGGGGTCGTTCGGGTCGAGCACGATCTGTCCGCGTACCACGCGAGAGCCGCGGATGTCGGCGATGAGACCGTGCAGCACGCCTCCCCCGTCGGCGGTGGGCAGCGCCAGCGCGCCGATCGGCACCTGGCAGCCCCCCTCGAGAGCCGCGAGAAAGGCCCGTTCGGCGCGTACGGCGCGCATCGTGGACGGATCGTTCATCGCCTCCGCCAGCTCGCGCGCCAGTGCATCGTCGGCGCGGACCTGCACGGCGATCGCGCCCTGCCCGGCGGCCGGAAGCCAGGCAGGCGCGTCGAGGTAGCAGGTGATGTGCTGGTTCGCGCCAAGCCGGTGCAGCCCGGCCGCGGCGAGGATCGCGGCGTGCACGCGCCCTTCGTCGATCTTCTTGAGCCGCGTGGGCACGTTGCCGCGCAGCTCGGCGACTTCCAGGTCGGGGCGCGCGGCCATCAGCTGCGCCCGGCGCCGCAGGCTCGACGTTCCCACACGCGACCCGCGCGGCAGGTCGTCGAGCGACTGCGCCAGGATGCGGCCGTTCACCACGAGCGCGTCGCGCGGATCCTCGCGCTCGAGCACCGCACCCACGATCAACCCGGCCGGAGAGTCCGTGGGGAGATCCTTGAGCGAGTGCACGGCGAACTGCGTCTTCCCCTTCAGCAGGTCGTGCTCCAGCTCCTTGGTGAACAGCCCCTTCGCGCCGATGGAGCTGAGCGGCTCGTCGAGACGCTTGTCGCCCACGGTCCGGTACGTGACCAGCTCTGTCGCCACGCCGCGCGCGTCGAGCGCAGCCTGAACGAGGCGTGCCTGGCGCAGGGCCAGCTCGGAAGAGCGAGTCCCGATCTTGACGATCGACGGCGACGATGAGGTGGCCACGCGCGAAAGCTAGCAGACGAAGCGGCACGCTGCCTTCCGGAACCCGGTCGAGCGGGATACCCTGATGGCGCTCATCACCCCAGA
>JBJMNM010000453.1:0-4796 GCA_045804305.1 Gemmatimonadaceae bacterium
CGCGCGCGTCGGCGGCGATCGCCGACAGCGTGGCGAGCGTGGTACGCCGGCCATTCCGCGAGGTCGTGGGCGTGGTGTGGTCCATGGTGGCGACGGTCCGATCGGGACACCGCACCGGCAGTCCGCGCGCGCGCAGCTCGGAGAACGCCTGCGCCGACGTGACCTCGTGCACGAGGTGCAGATCCACGTAGAGCACCGCGGGTGTGGAGGCCGTGGCCGGCCGCACGACATGCGCGTCCCAGAGCTTCTCGAACAACGTGCGTGGCTTGCTCATGCGAGGACGCCTCGCATTGCGACCGGCGCGCGCGGTCCGTCGTCGCCGGCCAGCAGGAGGAGCAGGTCGCGCTCGTTGATCGCCTTCTTGCGGTCGGCGAGCTCCTTGAAGCGCTCGAACACGAAGAGAAATGCATCGTCGCCGAGCTGATGTCCGAGCTGCTCCAGCCGCTGGCGCACGGCGCGGCGCCCGGAATGCTTGCCCAGCACGAGGCTCATCCCCTCGTTGCCCACCGACTCCGGGGAGATGATCTCGTAGGTGGAGCGGTGCTTCAGCATGCCGTCCTGGTGGATGCCCGCCTCGTGCGCGAAGGCGTTCGCGCCGACGATCGCCTTGTTGGGCGGGACGACCATCCCCGAGCATTCGGCGACCATTCGTGATGCGCTCGTGAGCTCGCGCGTGGCGATCCCGGTGCTCACTCCGAAGTAGGCGGCCCGCGTGTGCAGCGCCATGACGACTTCTTCCAGCGACGCGTTCCCCGCCCGCTCGCCGATGCCGTTCACGGTGCACTCCACCTGCCGCGCGCCGGCGCGCACGCCGGCGAGCGAGTTCGCGACGGCGAGCCCCAGATCATCATGACAATGCGTGGAGACCACCGTGCCTGGCGATTCCGCGGCCAACGCACAGACGCTCGCGACGAGCGCGGCGTATTCCTCGGGCGTGGCGTAGCCGACCGTGTCGGGCACGTTGAGGGTCGTCGCGCCGGCCCGCATGGCGACGCGAAACACCTCGCACACGAACGCGGGATCCGAGCGCGACGCATCTTCCGCCGAGAACTCCACGTCGTCGACCAGTGAGCGTGCATGCGCGACCGCCGTTTCCACCTGCACGAGCACCTGCGCGCGCGTGAGATGGAGCTTGTGCTCCAGATGGAGATCGGACGTGGCGATGAAGGTGTGGATGCGCGGCCGCGCGGCGCCAGCGATGGCGCGGGCACACACGTCGATGTCCGGCGCCGTCGCGCGCGCGAGTCCGCAGACGATCGGTCCGTCGGAGGTCCCGACGCGCCGCGCGACCGCGGCCACCGCGGCCGCTTCGCCGGGCGAGGAGGCGGGAAAGCCCGCTTCGATCACGTCCACGCCCAATCGCACCAGCTGCTCCGCAACCGCCAGCTTCTCAGAGAGGCGGAGCGTGCAGCCGGGTGCCTGCTCGCCGTCGCGAAGCGTCGTGTCGAAAATCCGTACGCGATCGGCGGTCATCATGCCGCGCCGTCCGCCTGGGAGACGGCCGTCTCGGAATGCGGCGCGGGCACGGGTGCTCCGCCCCGCCGGGCCGACTGCACCTCGCCCGGCCGCCTGGAGCCGTCGCGGCTGCCGGAGGCGGAGGACGACGAGCCATGTCCGTCGTGCGGCGGATGCTGCGAGAACGATTGAGAGCTCATGATCTGCGGTCCTGGTGTGACCGCGACGGAGCACCGATAAACGAAACGGCCCCTTCCATCGCGGTGATGGAAGGGGCCGTAAGTCGCTGGCGCGCGAGCTACCCGGGCTGGCCTCCCATGCACGAAAGCTCCCGACCCGTAATGAGGCCGAGAGCAGTGCTAAGGAGGAGGAGACCAGCGCGGTTCATGGTTTTCAAGCTATGTGCGAGTGGCTCACTGTCAATGGTGCGGCTGGCAATCTGGATCACAGGCTCAACGCCGCCGGGCCGGCTTCGCCTTCGGCTTGGCCGCCGACTTCGTCGCCTTCGTCGCCTTCGCGTCCGGCTCCTTGAACACCATGTTCTGCCCGATGTACCCGAACTCGAGACCGGTGCTCGCCTCCACGGCGCGAATGGCGGCGCGCGAGGAGTCGAGCGACACGATCATGCTGACCGGCCGCTCGAGCAGCTTCGGCTGCTGCACCATGATGTTCAGGCCATACCACCGCTTGAGCTGCGGCAGCACCTCACGGAGCGGTTGCTTGTTGATGGCGAGCGTGCCCTTCCGCCATCCGTCGGCTTCCACGCGCTCGTCCGGCGACGCCGGCCGGCTCGCGCCGCTATCGGGGATCACGAGTGCCGCACCGGCAGCGAGAGGGGTCTTGTCCTTGTTCTGCCTGATCTCTACCGACCCTGCATCCACCACCACCGTGAGCGCCGGATCGTTCGGATAGGCGCGCATGGTGAACGCCGTGCCCTTCGCGACGACGGCCGCGTTGCGCGAGAGCACGCGGAAATCCTTCTTCTGTCCCGGCGCGACCTCGAAGCTCGCGGCGCCTTCCAGCTTCACGGCGCGAAGGTCCGGCCCGAAGTTCTTCGGAATGGTCAACTTGGATTCAGGGGCGAGCCGCACCTTGCTGCCATCGTCGAGGGAGACGATGCCCACCTGCGCCGGGATGGACGACACGACGCGGGAGTCCGCGGCGCCGACCGCGCGCGCGATCTTCGCGTCGGCATCGAGGTAGTCAATCCAGAGGACCACGCCGACGAGTGCGGCGAGGACCACGGCGCCGACGGCGAGGATGGCCCACAGCGGACGCTCCTTCGTCACACCGACGATGTGCTCGGCCGCTTCGTGCCGCGAGATGGCCGCCGCTTCCGCGAGCGCCTTCGGGCTGTGCGCTTCGCCGTGCAACGCGTGCTCGATGTGCGCCCACGACTGCTCCGGCGTGGCCTCGGTCGTTGAATGCGCCGTGTGCGCGGCGTCGCCGCCCAACCTGTGCGCCGCAGCCCGCCGGCTCAGCGCTCGCGCGGACGCGTGATGCACGTCGTCCACGAGGAACTTGCGAAGATCCTCCGGTGTCGAGAGTCGCGCGCGCGCATCCCACGCGCGCACGAACGCTCCCTCCACCACCTTGGTGCTCAGCACCGCCGCGTCAGGACCGAGGTCCGTTCGTGCTTCGGCGGTGAGCGCGGGGAATTCGGCGAGGAAGACACGTCGAAGCGCTTCCTCGTCGGCGAGCACACTGCGAATTGGCGGAACGGTCACGCCCCCATCGCGGGGAGGTACAGAAGTCGACATGGCAGCCTCTCAGTCGTGAAATTGGTTCGACTGGATCGCTTGCGTCGGAACTGCTCGTATCGACTATATGGCACCCCGGACCAGAGCGCCACAAGAGCGACACGTATGCATCGGCTCGGCTTCACCCGCCATTCGAGGCGAGCTTGAGGTGCTGCGCCTGGGCCTGCGCGCGCAGCGCGAGCTCCGTGGCCAGGAAGGCGTGCGCCTGCGGCATCGCGGTTTCGGTGCGGTTCAGCACGTCATCCACGAGTTGGCGTCCGTACGGAAGCTCCACCTTGCTGCAGTCGATCCGCTGCACCCCCTTCTGGTCCACGAGGAAGAGGTGGTTGCCGCCCGGCTGGCCGCCGATGTCGACGTACTTGCGGGCCTCGAGATAGCCGTCGGTGCCGAGGATGGTGAGACGCCCGTCGCCCCAGGTGGGCAGGCCGGCCGGGGTGAACCAGTCGAGACGGATGTAGCCGGTGCCGCCGTTGCCCTTGACCATCACGTCGCCGAAGTCCTGGAACTCGGGATGCTCCGGATGGTTGACGTTCCGCACCTGCGCCGCCACGATCTCCCCCCGGGTGGACCCGGTGAAGAAGAGGAATTGATCGAACTGGTGTGAGCCGATGTCGGCGAGGATGCCGCCGGCGCGAGCCGGGTCCCAGTACCAGTCCGGTCGCACCGGCGGATGGATGCGGTGCGGGGCGATGTTGATCGTCTGGACCACCTTGCCGATCGCGCCGGCCTTCACGAGATCACCGGCCTTCACCGCGGCCGGCACCTCGAACCGCTCGCTGAAGGTGATCGAGTAGATGCGCTTCGTCTGCGCCTGCACGCGGCGTACGTCGGCGAGTTGGTCGAGCGTGATGATACCGGGCTTGTCGGACATGTAGTCCTTGCCGGCCTTCATGACCCGGATGCCGAGCGGCGCGCGCTCGACGGGAATGATGGAGGAGAGGACGAGCTGGATGGCCGGATCCTCGATCACCTGCCGCTCGTCGGACACCTGCTTCGCCTGCGGGTAGCGCTTCGCGAATTCAGCGGCGATGTCGGGCTCCCTGATGTGGAACGACACCAGCTCGCCCCCGCCGCGCGTGACGGCGTTCACCATCCCGTAGATGTGGGAGTGGTTGGCGCCGACCACGCCGAACCGGAGCCGGGCGGCGCGGCGTCCGCGCGACACGGTGTGCACGGCCGCGGAGAGGGAGTCGGGGAAGATGGTGCTCGCGGCGGCGAGCCCGGCGGCGGCGGCGGCCGAGGCCTTGAGAAGCGCTCGACGAGTCAGGTTCGGCATGACGAATCCGGTGATCGAAGGAAGACGTACGGTCTCCGCCAAGATGTGGCGGCCATGGGCGGTCTGCCAGGATACGGAACGAGTTGGACCGGCGTTGTGCAAACTATCGTTTGCGTGCATGTTGGGGCCGGAGCCTCCTCCCAATCGGCTCCATCGTCGCTCGGCAAATCTCGAGACGGAAGGAAGTGGAGCCTCGTCGCTGGGTCTCGCGACAGTTCGCGCCGTCCGGCGACCCTCCATGTTCATTCGCGTAGTGAGCACTCGTACTGGAGAGTGGGCTACGGCATGGCGAAGGACGTCGGTAC
>JBJMNM010000454.1:0-5390 GCA_045804305.1 Gemmatimonadaceae bacterium
ACTTGCTGAACCGAGAGCTGAGCTGAGCGCGTATGCTCCGCGCATCGTGACGCTCAACATCAATCCCGAGAAGATCGGCGACCTGATCGGACCCAAGGGCAAGACGATCCGTGGCATCCAGGACGAGACGGGCGCGGAACTGACCGTCGACGACACGGGCCTCGTGACGATCGCCGCCGTGGGCGGCGAGGCGATGCAGCGTGCGCGGCAGATGGTGCAGGCCATCACCGCCGAGCCGGAGATCGGCGCGACCTACGAAGGCACGGTCAAGACGACCACGGCGTTCGGCGCCTTCGTGGAGATCATGCCGGGCACCGAAGGGCTCGTGCACATCTCGGAGCTCAAGCACGGCCGCACCGACAAGACCGAGGACGTGGTCAACAAGGGCGACCGCGTGACGGTCAAGCTGCTGGACCGTGACGAGCGCGGACGCCTGCGCCTGTCGATGAAGGCGCTCGTGCCCAAGCCGGAAGGCATGCCCGAGGAGGAGCCGCGTCCGCCGCGCGCCGAAGGCGACCGCCCACCGCGCGAGGACGGCGAGCGGTCTCGCCCGCGGAGCGGCAGTGGCAGCGGCGGGGGCCGCTCGCGCCGATAGTGAAGCGCGGTGACACGCCGGCGGGCGCGTTCCGCCGGACGGTGCTGCCCAATGGACTGACCGTACTCTCGGAGCACATGCCGGGAGTGCGGTCGGTCGCGTTTGGTGCCTGGGTGCGCGCCGCATCGCTGCACGAGCCGCGGGAAAAGATGGGCGTATCGCACCTGCTCGAGCACATGGTGTTCAAGGGCACGGCGCGGCGCTCGGCCAAGCAGATCGCGCTCGAGCTGGAGGCGCTCGGCGGCTCGCTCGACGCGTATACGTCGCGGGAGCACACGGTGTATCAGGCGCGTGTGCTCGACGAGCATCTCGACGTCGCCGCCGACGTCATCGGCGACTTCGTGTTCGCGCCGCTGCTGCGCAAGGCCGACCTCGAGCTGGAGCGCAAGGTCGTGCTCGAGGAGATCGGGATGGTGGACGACACGCCGGACGATCTCGTCTACGAGCTGCACAGCGAAGTGTTGTGGGGACAGCATCCGTACGGCTACTCCATCCTTGGCACGCGCGACAGCGTCTCCTCGCTGCGGACCGACGATCTGGAGTCGCTGCACCGGCGCGCCTACCATCCCGCGCAGCTCATCGTCGCGGCGTCGGGCAACGTGGATCACGAGACGCTCCTCGCGGTGCTCGAGCGAACCGGCTGGACGGCGCGCGAGGGCGGCGACGGGGCACGGCTCGTCGTGCCCGCGCCCGTTGCGGAGCCGCCGGCACGGAAGCACGTGTCGCGGGATGGCGCGCAGACGCACATCGTCGTCGGCAGCCCGACCGTGGCGCATGGCGACGATCGCCGCCACGCGATGGTGCTCCTCTCCACGCTGCTCGGCGGCGGCATGAGCTCGCGGCTGTTCCAGCGCGTGCGCGAGGAGCTCGGGCTCGCGTATGCCGTGTACACCTTCCAGTCCTTCCACGCCGACGTCGGCATGCACGGCGTGTATGTGGGCACCGGACCCGAGACGGCGCGCGAGGCGCTCGACGCCATTCAGGCCGAGCTCGCCGACGTCGCAGCGAACGGCCTGCCGGCAGACGAGGTGACGATGGGCAAGAGTCAGCTCAAGGGACAGCTCACCCTCTCGCTCGAGAGCGTGACGTCGCGCATGTATCGCGCCGCCGGCGTGGAGCTGTACGGCGAGCCCTACCGCTCGCTCGACGAGATGCTCGCCCTCATCGACGCCGTCACGCCCGAGCAGATCGCCGAGGTGGCACGCGAGTACTTTGCACCCGAGAAGCAGACGGTTGTGTCTCTCGGGCCAGGTGATGAATTTTGAAGGCCGTGAGACGGTGAAACAGTGAGACAGTGAGACGGTGAACGCTGGCGGCTCCGCCGTCACCGTCGCCCCGATTCACGGACTCAGCGTCACACGGCCTGATCGGTACACTCTCACTTTCACGAATCCCCGCCCATGAAGATCGGCGTTCCGAAGGAAATCAAGACGAACGAGAACCGCATCGCTCTCGTGCCCGCCGGCGCGGAGACGCTGATCGCGGCCGGCCACTCCGTGCTCATCGAGACGGGGGCGGGTCTCGGCAGCGGCTTCAGCGACGCGGACTACACCGCCGTTGGCGCCAGGATCGGCAAGGACGCCGACACGGTGTGGAAGGAGAGCGACATGATCATGAAGGTGAAGGAGCCGATCAAGCCCGAGTGGCCGCGCATGCGGCAGGGGCAGCTCATCTTCACGTACTTCCATTTCGCCGCCGACAAGGAGCTGACGCAGGCGCACCTCGACAGCGGCGCCACCTGCGTGGCCTACGAGACGGTGGAGCTGCCGACGCGCGAGCTGCCGCTGCTCACGCCGATGTCCGAGGTGGCGGGCCGCATGGCCGTGCAGGAAGGGGCGAAGTACCTGGAGAAGCTCTACGGCGGACGCGGCGTGCTGCTCGGTGGCGTGCCCGGCGTGGCGCCGGCCAAGGTCGTCATCCTCGGCGGCGGCATCGTCGGCATCAACGCCGCCAAGATGGCCGCGGGCATGGGCGCCAAGGTGGTCATCCTCGACATCTCGCTCGAGCGGCTGCGCTACCTGAGCGACGTGATGCCCGCCAACGTGCAGACCATTCACTCGAACCGGCACAACATCCTCGAGCAGATCGAGACCGCCGATCTCGTCGTGGGCGGCGTGCTGATCCCCGGCGCGGTTGCCCCGAAGCTCGTGCGCAAGGAAGACCTCAAGCGGATGCAGCCAGGCTCCGTGATCGTGGACGTCGCGATCGATCAGGGCGGCTGCGTCGAGACCATCCACGCCACGACGCACGAGAACCCGACCTACGTGGTGGACGGCGTGATCCACTACGGCGTGGCGAACATGCCGGGCGGCGTGCCGCGCACGTCGACGCTCGCGCTCACGAACGCCACGCTGCCGTACGCCGTGCAGCTCGCGAACAAGGGCTGGAAGAAGGCGCTCAAGGAGAACCCGGCGCTCCTCAAGGGACTCAACATCACCGACGGCAAGGTCACCTACGCCGGTGTGGCCGAGGCGTTCGGCATGAAGTTCCACGAACCGGCGCAGTTTGTGTGAGGGGCGGTGAGACGGTGGGAGTGTGAGACGGTGAGACCGTGACGTCGTTGGCGGTGTGACGGTGAGAAGATCCAGCCGTCTCAATGCCGTAGCGCTTCACCGTCTCACCGTCTCACCGTCTCACCGTCTCACCGTCTCACCGTCTCACTGTCTCACCGCCCTGAAAGCGACCTAGGTCACAGTGGTGCAACGCCTTGCCGCCCTGTTGCGTCAGGGGTAGCTTTCGACGTTTTCGCCCCTTGCTCGTGTACGGCTCGTTCCCTGCAAGCGGAGCGAGCGCCCCAACCCCGGATTGATGCGCTGGCCTTTCTTCAAGGCGGGAAGTCTCTTCCCCGCGAACGCCATCGGTGTGGACCTCGGCACCGCGAACACTCTCGTCTACGTCAAAGGCGAAGGGATCGTCCTCAACGAGCCGTCCGTGGTCGCGATCGACCGTGAGAGCAAGCAGATCAAGGGCGTTGGCCTCGAGGCCAAGCGGATGCTGGGGCGCACGCCGGAGGGCGTGATCGCGGTGCGCCCGATGAAGGACGGCGTCATCGCCGACTTCGACGTGACGGAAAAGATGCTGCGCTATTTCCTCAAGCTCATCATCGACAATCACGTCTTCAAGGTGAAGCCGCGCGTCATCGTGTGTGTGCCGAGCGGCATCACCGAGGTGGAGAAGCGCGCGGTGCGCGACTCGGCGCTCGGGGCCGGTGCGAAGGAAGTCTTCATGGTCGCGGAGCCGATGGCCGCGGCCATTGGTGTCGGCCTCCCGGTGGAGACGCCCACCGGCAACATGGTGATCGACATCGGCGGCGGCACCACGGAGATCGCCGTCATCGCGCTGTCCGGCATCGTGAGCGACACCTCGATTCGCACGGGCGGCGACGAGCTGGACATGTCGATCGTGCAGTTCATGCGCAAGAACTACAACCTGCTGATCGGCGAGCCCACGGCGGAGCAGATCAAGATCCAGATCGGCAGCGCGGCGCCCATCGGCGACGAGCGCGAGATGGAAGTGAAGGGACGCGATCTCGTGTCCGGCATCCCGAAGACGGTGCGCGTGCATTCGAGCGAGATCCGTGAAGCGATCCAGGAGCCGATCCAGCAGATCGTCGACGCCGTGCGTCGCGCGCTGGAGATCACCCCGCCGGAATTGGCCAGCGACATCGTGGATCGCGGCATCGTCATGACCGGTGGCGGCGCGCTGATCCGTGGGCTCGACCTCCTGCTCAGCCAGGAGACCGGGCTCCCGATCCACGTCGACGAGGACCCGCTGACGTGCGTGGTGCGCGGCACGGGGCGCATCCTCGACGACGAGGAGAAGTACTGGTCGGTCCTGAGCACCTGAGGCGCGGGTGGCGCGGACCAATCGATTCAGCTCCCGCCTCGACGTACTCGTCTTCGGCGCCTGCGTGATCCTCTCCCTCGTCGCGACGGTTCTCCCGGAGCGGCTGCGGGAACCGGTGGCGGGCGTGCTGCGCCGCACACTGGTGGCGCCCCTCGTGCGGCTCCAGCAGGGCGCCGAACGGTGGCGGGGCGCCTACCTATCCTCGCAGCGCGAGGAGCTGCGCCGCGACACGCTGGCCTTGGCGGCGGCGCGCGTCCCCACGCTCGAGAACGAGAATGACCGGCTGCGGAAGGTCCTTGGCCTCGGCAGCAAGATCCAGTGGGGCTTCATCCCCGCGGAAGCGCTGCAGGGCCGCGGGCGTGCCGAGGATTTTACCGTCACGCTGAGCGCGGGCTCGAATGCCGGCGTGCGCGAGCGCAGCCTGGTCGTGGCACCGGAAGGCATCGTGGGCCTGGTGCAGACAGTGGATCCCACGATGAGCCTCGCGATCCTGTTCGCGCATCCGGACTTCCGCGTCAGCGCGATGTCCGCGGATGGCAGCGCCTTCGGCATCGTGCAGCCGCACGTGACGAGCTCGAGCACGACGCAGGAGCAGGCGTTCCTTCGCTCGGAGCGGTATCTGCTCGAGATGCGCGGGGTGCCGTTCCGCGCGTCGCTCAAGCCGGGCGCGGTGGTCTACAGCTCCGGCCTCGGCGGCGTGTACCCGAAGGGAATTCCTGTTGGTGTCGTGCTCGGCGAGCTCCGGCAGACGTCCGAGCCGTGGGCGCGCACGTACCTGCTGCGGCCCGCCGTGAATCCGGCCGAAATGACGTCGGTGATGATTCTCACGCCGCAGCGGTCGGCGAAGCCGCTCGTCAACGTGTGGGAGAGCGTTGGCGCCATCGACTCGGCCACGCGCGCCATCGTGATTGCTGGCGACTCGCAGGCCCGTTCGGCGGCGGCGGCCGAG
>JBJMNM010000455.1:0-5426 GCA_045804305.1 Gemmatimonadaceae bacterium
AAAACTTTCACTACACGACGCTCATACAATAAGTCAGCATCATGCTCGCCGAGTACATGCTCCTCGGTGGGCTCGGGAGTCTCGGGGGGGTCGTGCTGAGCGTCGGCGGGGCGTGGGCGCTGATGCGCTACGTGTTCAGGCAGCCCTTCGTGCCCGCGATGCTGCCGGCGCTGGCCGTGGCGTTCGTGATGATCGGCATCGCCGTGAGCATCGGAATGCTGACGGGCCGGGAGGTGTTCCGGGAGACGCCGATGGCGGCGCTACGGGAGGCCTAAGCCCCGGAAGCTGTAAGCGATAGGCCCGGAAGCCAGGGCAGAAGACGCCATAGGCTGTAAGCTCCAAGCACTAGGCTTCTCGCTGATCTCTGGATCCAACAGCATCGCGAAACGTGGGCTGGTTCGTGACGAAGGGCGGCGCCACAACGGCGTCGCCCTTTCGCACTTCGTCACCTATGTGGCCAAGTTTCGCGATCTCATTCGCACCGGCGATCGGCGAGGCGCTTACAGCCTGAATGCTTACGGCCTACGGCGTCAGTGAGGTAACCAACGACCGCCGTTCGCGGTCAGTCGGTCACGACACAACTCACGGCCCTATCGGTGAAGAGACCGTGAACCCCTGCCCCTGCCCGCTCACCTGCGCGGCACAGGCCAGAAAAAGACCGGTCGTGAACGCGAGGATGATGCGCTGCACGGTCGGAGAAAGTCGACGCATAACTCTGAGGAACGGCGTCTCGGCGGGAGGGGGCGCAATCGGTTGCGCCATCGCCAAGTGCGTGGGAAGGTATGAGGGAAGACGACCCGAGCGGGATTCGCGTCACTTCCTCGCGGGAGGTTCCGTGCTTCTACCCGCCTCGCGGCGCGGTGAGCCACCGTTCGATCGCCGAGAGGAGAATGGATTCGTCCACGATCGGCTTGGTGATGTAGTCGTTGAACCCCGCCGCGAGGTACTTCTCGCGGTCTCCGGACATGGCGTGGGCCGTCAGGGCGATCACGGGCAACCCTTTCAGCGCCTCGTTGGCACGGATCCGGGAGAGGATCTCGTTGCCGTCCATCCCCGGCAGGGAGATATCCAGCAGGACGAGGCCGGGGAGCGAGGCCGCGAGGCCAGCGAGCGCGTCGGCGCCGTTCTCGTACTCCACGACCTTATACAGCCCCTCCAGGATCGCCTGGAGCAGCAACCGGTTGTCGGCATTGTCTTCGACGACGGCGATCGTGGTCATGCGCTTCCTTCGTCTCGGGCCATGATGAGCCACTCACAGGCGCGAGCGAGCTCCTCATCCAACTCCTGCATCAGTATCGGCACGCCGCTCACGGCTCCCAACCGGGCGAGCCGCTCGCCGCGCTCGCTCAGCTGCTGCAGGCGCACCGCACCGAGCTGGGCCGCACTTCCCTTGAGCGAGTGCATCGCGCGCTCGAGCGTGGAGAGGTCCTGGGTCTCGAGAGCGTGGCGCGCCGTGGCCACCCGCTCGGGGCCAACGGAGAGGAAGAGGGCGATCATGTCGCCGAGCAGCTCCCCGCCGCCGAATCGCCTGAGCCGGTCGAGCGCGCGCGCGTCGTTGGCCGGCTGCTCCTCGCCCGCGAGAGACGCCTCTTCCATCGGGAGCTCCACGGACGATAGTCTTGTGACATGAAGGAAAACCCGGAACGTACGCGTCGCGACCTGCGGGCCGCTCTCATCTTCGGCCTGGTCGCGGCTACCCTGGAGCTGGGCGCCCTGCTCTACTTCTTCCGTTAGGGCGTCTTGGCCGGCTCGTCTTCCTCCACCACAAGGATGCCGGTCTTGGCCGGATGCTCGCAGCGGAACGGATGCGCGCCCTTCACGACGGCCGAATCGCGCGCTGCGTAGCACGTGTTCAGCGCTTCGTCCATCGCGCTCTGAAGCTCCTGACGGAGCGATTCGGTCTGCGGCGCCGACGCATGCTCGGTGAGGAAGATTCGATATTCCTCGTACGAGGTCCGCAGCTCGAGCCCCGCGCCCTTCAACTGCATCTGCCGCGTCAGCTCGCGAGCGCGGTTCACGTGAATCATGATCTCCTTCGCGTCCAGGTCGGCCGTCTGCATGACCGGCGCGGCCCCCAGGCCCGAGTCGCCGCGCAGTCCCGCGCGCATGGCGGCGCTCTGGAGCCGTAACCCGGCGTCGATCGGCGAGAGCGAATCGCGCCCGCCGGCTGCGGGCGTGTGGCCGGCGCTGTCGCCCCCCGCGGTCGCTCCGGAGTGCGCACCAGCCGAGTCGGCGGGGTGAACGTTCGTGGTCTTCGGCGCCCTGGAGAGCTCCACCCCGTTGGCGCGGAGGAATGCGTCGAGCGACCGCGGCGGATTCATGGCCACCAGGGTGCTCGCGGCCATCAGGAGCAGCACGACGACGATCACCGCTCCCTTGCCGCCGCCCTTCGCGCGCTGGCGCGCCGCTGCCTTTTCGGGCACCGCCGCGGCCATCAGCGGCGTCATCGTCTTGGTGACCGCATCGGACGTGGGTACGACCCCGAACGAGATCGCCATGCCGGCGGCCCCACGGACCTCGCGGGCGAGGTCATTCACCGTGGCGAACCGGTCGTCGGGCTCGGGTGCGAGTGCCCGGTCCAGCGCCTTCTGCAGGCGCGGCGACCACACCACGTTCGGCTTCACCTCGGCGAGCGGGCGCGGCTTGGCGGTGAGGCGCTCCACGAGCGACTGCTTGGACGTCATCGCCGGATGCGGCAGCGATCCGGTGAGCATGTTGAAGAGCACGAGGCCGAGCGAGTATACGTCGGTGCGCGCGTCGAGCGCTTCGCCGGCGAGCTGCTCGGGGCTCATGTAGTCGGGCGTGCCGATGGAGACGCCGATCGACGTGACGTTCTGTCCCAGGTCCTTCGTGGTCTTCGCGATGCCGAAGTCGACGATCTTCACCCACTCGCGGCCGTCCGGCTGCCGCGTGACGAGGATGTTGTCGGGCTTGAGGTCGCGATGCACGATGCCCAGGTGATGCGCGGCGTGCAGGCCGTCGGCGATCTGCCCGGTGAGCTCCGCGGCTCGGCGCGGCTGGAGCGCTCCTTCGCGCCGCACGAGCGCGGTGAGGGTCTCCCCCTCCACGTACTCCATCGCCAGATAGAGCGTCCCGTCGGCGGTCTCGCCGAAGTCGTAGATCGCCGCCACATTGGGCTGGTGAATCTGGCTCGCGTTGGCCGCTTCGCGGTTGAAGCGGCTGATGGCTTCAGGGGTGGGCGCGAGCGAGGGACTCATGACCTTCACGGCGCTCTTGCGGCCCATCTTCACGTGCTCGGCCAGATACACGCGGCCCATGCCCCCTTCACCGATGCTGCGCAGCACGCGGTAGCGGTCCGCCAGTACCTGCCCGATCAGGGGGTCCGCCGCGGGGACGGAGGCGCCAAGGCGCGCGCCGTCCTTTGGACAGACGTCCTGCTCCGGGCCGTATTCGGTGCCGCAGGTGGGGCAGACGTTCTGCACGGGAGTGGGGCGGGAAAAAGGGGAGGCGTGTGAGGTCGGGATAATGACAGTCGGAGGCGTGGTCTCGTCACGCTTTGTCGATGACCGATCCCGGCGTGGAGAGCGACGGCGCGGGTCCTGCGGGCCCTGGGGATGACGCCGCGCCCGCTCAGGGGGTCGGTGCTCATCGGGAGGTCCTGCATGCACCTGGCATGGCTTGCTCTAGCGCTCCAGCTCCGCACCGCCGCCATGGCGGTCCCGCCGGCCACGCGCCCAGGGGCCGACGGCGTGGACTCCCTGCGGGAGGCGCGCCGGGCCAGGAGCGAGCAGGCCTCGTTCGAGCGGGCCCGCCGGGCGGCCCTTCCGCTGGAGAATGGCAGCGGCGGCCGCTGCGACGTGCGGCTGGGCCGCTTCTGCTGGTGGTACGACGAGTACACCCCCGCGCTGCCCCCCGAACCCGAATCGATCGTACGCCGCCGCGATGAGCTGGTGGCCCTGTTCGACACCCTGTCGCAATGGCTGCCCGGCGACGACTGGCTCGCCGGCATGCGGGTCCACTACCGCATCGACGCGCACCGCTTCGATGCCGCGGACAGCGCCGCGCGCGACTGCCGGGCGACCGGCTGGTGGTGCCGGGCCCTCGTCGGCTACGCGGCGCACGCGCGGGGCGATGCGGCACGCGCGGATTCGTCGTTCGCCGCCGCCCTTGCCGAGATGCCGACCGACGTCCGCTGCGCGTGGACGGACATTCGCACGCTCATCCCCGGCGACGCGCGCGGCCGCTACGAGGAGCTCGCGTGCGATACGCGCGGCCCGGTGGAACGCCGCTACTGGCTGCTCGGGCGCCCACGGCTGTCGGCGGCGGCCAACGAATGGCGCAACGAGTTCTTCTCGCGCCGCGTGCAGAGCTGGATCGCCAGGCGCTCCGCCTCACCGCAGTCGGTGAGCTGGGGAGACGATGCCGAGGAGCTTCTGCTGCGCTACGGATGGCCGGTCGCGTGGGGACGCGCGCAGGTCTCGAGCTCCACCGGTTTCCCGGACTATGCCGTCATCGGACACGATCCCTCGCCCAGCTTCGCCTTCGGCGCGCGCGAGGAGCTCCTCGACTCACTCGCTTCGGCGACCGACGACGGGTGGGACCTGCGGGCGCGGCAGTCCGAATCCCGGTTCGCGCCGGCGGGGGTACGCCGCGTCGCGGCCGTGTCCTCACAGCTGGCGCGGTTCCGCCGGGGGGATTCCACCCTGCTCGCGGCGGCGTACGCGGCGGCGGACGATTCGATCACTGCGCCGCGTGCGCTGCTCGCCGCATCGCTCGACGACGGTACGACGCTCGCGAGCCCGATCGACTCGGCGCGCCGCGGCACCGCGCTCCTCATGCTCCCGCGCGCGCCGCGTCTCGGGGGCGTGGAGGTCGCGGACAGCGCGAGCGGAACGCTCGCGCGCAGCCGCCTCGTGTTCGCCCCCGACTCCGCCAGTGCACGCCTCGCCCTCTCGGACATCCTCGTGTTTCGAGGTCCCGCCGAGTCCGCGGTGTCGGTCGACTCGGCGGTCTCGCGCGCCATTCCCGGCGACACGGCGAGTCGCGGTCGTCCACTCGGCATCTTCTGGGAGACGTACGGGCTGGCGGACGCCGGCGAGAGTGTCGACGTGGCGGTGACGGTGGAGCGTATCGATCGCGGGTTTCTCCGCAGTGCGCGTCAGCGGCTCGGGCTGGCGGACGAAGACACGCCGCTCCGCGTGCGTTGGACTGATGCGCGTCCGGCCGCATCAGGCGTGTCGCCGCACGCCGTCTCGCTCGACGTCGGCAATCTGCCCGGTGGCCGCTATCGACTCACGCTCTCGCTCACACCCACCGACGGACGAGCGGTGACGGCCACGCGCGAAGTGGAGCTGACGGAGCCCTGACCGGCGCGTCGTACGAGGTGGCCGCGCCGGCCTCCACGTGTGGGCTTGTGTCGATCGTCGTGCGCGCCCACTCTTCACGGTCTCTGGTGTCCGCGTACC
>JBJMNM010000456.1:0-3474 GCA_045804305.1 Gemmatimonadaceae bacterium
AGGATCCCTTTCTCCGCGCATTCACCTTCAGCGTTGGAGTCTTCACCACCACGGGCACCGGCGTCATGCACGCCTATGGCCCCACGGCGAACTGGCTCGCGGACTTCGAGTCCTTCGTGGGGCCCATCGCGCTGGTTATCGCCTTCGGGCTGCTGCTCGCGCGTCTCACCAGACCACGCATGCGCCTCGGGTTCAGCGAATCGGCCGTCATCGCGCCGTACGACGGTGGACGCGGTCTGATGTTCCGTATCGTGAACCTCCAACCGGGTCAGCTGAGCGACGTACAGGCACGGGTGAACCTCGCCTGGTTCGAGGACGTCAAGGGCGCCCGCGCGCGAGAGTTCCATCAGCTCGCGCTGGAGCGGAGCTCGGTGGAGTTCTTCAATCTGCATTGGACCGTGGTGCATCCGATCACGGCCGACAGTCCACTGGCCGGAGTGACGCCGGAGAAGCTCGCGGACGCGCAGGCGGAGTTCCTCATCTACATCAACGCGCTCGAGGAGACGTTCTCGACTCGCGTCACCACGCGCAGCTCCTACGTGTGGGACGAGGTCCGCTGGGACGTGAAGTTCGCGAGCATCTTCGCCAACGCTCCGGAGGGCATGATCGCGATCGACGTGGACCGGCTGAGTCGCACGGAGCGACTGGATGAAGGGGCGACGCGGAGGCCGGCGGCGTTGGAGGGGAAGGGATGAGGATCTCGATGACAGGCGGTCAGGGACTAGCGGCCCTCTCCCGCTCCGGCGCGAACCGCCTCGAGATCCAGCTCCTGCTCCAGCGCACGGAGCACTTCGTCGGAGATCGCGTCTTCGTTCCGTAACCGGATGAGCATGCGCCGCTCGGCGTTGATCATCGCCAGCCGCAGGCGACGCCGGCCTTCGAAGCTTCCTCCGTGCTGCTCGCTGCTCAACACGCGATCGCGCAGCTCGACGCGCAGGGCTTCCACGTCACGCGGGTCCACCCAGGGCTCGTGGGAGAGGTCTTCCAACGCTTCGGCGCCCCGGCGTGTGGCCTCGCGGCGTGCGAGACGCTCCTCCACGTGATGCGTCTGCTCCGGCTCGAAGTTGAGCGCGCGGACGATCGGCCCCAGCGTGAGCCCCTGCACGAGCAGGGTGAGCACGATCACGCACATCGCCACGAGGACCACCTCGGTGCGGTATGGAAAGGGCGCGCCGGTGGCGACCACGTGTGGCAGCGCGAGGGCCGTCGCGAGTGACACGACGCCGCGCATGCTGGTCCACGACACGAGCAGGAGCGGGCGCCAGCGTGGCCTGTCCTCGCGGCGTCGCCTCTCCACGTTCAGTCGCGGAAGGATTGTGACGAGCGGCACCCAGAGCAGTCGCACGGCGATGGCGACCACGGTGATGATCGCACCGCTGCCGAACACCATGCCGAGCTGGCCGGGCGGGACGAGCGACAGCAGCGTGCCGACCTGAGCGCCGAGCAGCAGGAAGATCACCGCGTTGAGCAGAAACACCACGAGGTCCCACACCGTGCGCGTCTGGAGGCGCGAGCTGGGGCCGACGGCGGTGGACAGATGCTGCTGGAGATAGATGCCTCCCGCCACACACGCGAGCACCGACGATACGTGCAGCTCCTCGGCGGCCAACCACGCGACGTACGGTCCGGCGAGCGTCAGCAGCGTTTCGGCGAGGGCGTCCTTCGTCCAGTGCGTGGCCCGAATGATCAGCCATCCGACGAGAAGGCCGATCAGGGTGCCGACGCCCGCGTCGAGGAAGAACCGGACGATCGACTCTCCCCAACTGAACGTCCCCACCACCGCGGCGGCGACGGCCGTTCGATAGAGGATGAGGGCGGAGGCGTCGTTGACGAGACTCTCGCCCTCGAGCACGGTGATCACCCGGCGCGGCACCGGCAGCCGCGACACGATTGCCGTTGCGGCCACGGCGTCCGGCGGGGACACGATGGCGCCGAGGGCGACGGCCACCGACCAGGGAAGCCCGGGAAAGAGGTGCCGCGCGACGACGGCGACGGCCGCGGTTGTCACGAGCACCAGCCCAACGGCGAGCAGGCCGATCGAGCCGATGTTGCTCCTGAAGTCACGCACCGACGTGAACATCGCCGCCTGCCAGAGGATCGGCGGCAGGAACACGAAGAAGACGAGCGCCGGGTCGAGCTCGGGGATCGAGACACCCGGCACGATCCCCAGCACGAAGCCCGCGATCACCTGGAGGATCGGCGTCGGCACCGGCAGTCGCCTCGCGAGCGCCGTCAGCGCCACGACGAGCGCCACGACGGCGATCGCGAACACCACCGGTTGGAGTGGTTGCATCCCTGCGGATTGGTGGGGAAAGGACCTGGGCGATGCGCGACATCAATTTCCAGGTGCGTCCCCCACGCCGCTAGGCCATTGACCTGGCGGGCCGCGCGCTTCGCCCATTCGGCAGCGCGACCCCGGGCGCTTGCCAGCGATGCTGCACCTGGAGCTTCCCGAGCAGATTATGCACGTGATTCTTCACCGTGGAGACCTCGATGCAGAGATTGCGGGCGATCTCCTTGTTCGAGAGGCCTTCCTCGATGAGACGGACGATCTGTAGCTGGCGGCTCGTCAGCGACAGCCGATCGAAGGTCACGCCGCGCACCATCGACGTGAGTCGCTCGAAGATCAGAGCCGCCAGACGCGGCGAGCAGTAGAGCTCACCGCGCAGCGCGCTGCTGACCGCGGCAAGCAGCTCCCCGACCGCCGCGTCACAGGGGACGAACCCCGCGACGCCGATCTCGGCACATGCCAGCAGATCGTCTTCCGCCTCATCGACAGCGAACACGACGATGCGCGAGGCGGGCACCACCTCGCGGAGCCGCGATGCAAATCGACCGCGCAGGGTCGCGATATCGATGAGCACGACGTCCGGTGCGAGCGCGACGAGGCGAGACACGAGTGTCGCGTCGGGACAGACCGCATCGACGCTGAAGGAGGGATCCTGATCGCGAAGCAGGCGGGTGAGGCCATCCTGCAGCAGACGCACCGACGTGACGAGGGCCAGGCGGGTCGGCGCACGAGGCGGAGAGTCGCGCGTTGGCGACTGATACGAGGCGGGGGGTGCTTCAACCATCAGGCCGAGATCACGCTTCATACATCAGGACGCGCCGCGCGCGAGAGTCGTGGGCCCGACGCGGCGCACCCCGCGTTGCAGCCGAGGTCATCGTAGCATCCCCGGAGACGAGGCGCAACCGCCGTTTTACCACGGCCGTGGACATGAGAGCACTCTCATGCGCGCACCGCTCGCCACTGGCTGTCATGACCGGCTGTCGTGCACAACTACGGATCTCGCAGTGCGGATCATGGATCGTGAGTCGTGGATCCATGCGCGATGCATCGCGCGATGCGCACACCTCGCCCAATCCCTTTCGAATCCCGCGATCCATTGTCGTCGGTGGCGCCGCATCCTACTCTGGCCGCATGGTCGAAGGCGAGCCGCCGATGCCGATCCGTGTCATGCTATCCGAGCTACC
>JBJMNM010000457.1:0-6309 GCA_045804305.1 Gemmatimonadaceae bacterium
AAACTATTACCCAACACCAATCAAATCCGATATGAAAGTGCGGCCCAGGGTGGTCTTGCCCAGCTCGTGCACTTCCACGCGTGGCGAGGCGGCATCCAGCGCCCTGAAGTAGGCAACGACCTGCGACCATTGCGGCAGCTTGCGGTCGGTGCCGGGCTCGAAGCCGATGATGGACGCGGGGGTCGGGACAGAAGACTGTGCCCCGGCGCTGGGAAGCAGGAGGCCGGCCGTGAGCGCCGCGGCCGCGAACGAACGGAGTCGCATGGTGGGTGGGTTGGGGGTCAATCAAGCATACGAACGACGCTTCGGCGACGTTGGCGCGAGCTTGTCGTCCTGAGCGCTGCGAAGGACCTGCACGTGCAGGTTCCTCGGCCTTTCGCTGCGCTCGTCAGGATGACAGGGGCTCGGGTTGAGTCGAGTACGGAGTCCACCGGCACGGGTGCCGTCCGCCAGCCGAGCTCGCGCCACCCCAGTCGTCTGTCGCGAGTCCGTCAGGCGAGGCAGTCACCAGTCGAGTCGCAGCGACTCGACTGGCGACTCTCCACTGGCACACTGAGTACAGACCACTGGGGTGTCCGCTTGCGGATCGGGCGCAGCCGGTCCCGCTCCCGGTGGACTCGCTACTCCACTCTGCCACTTGCTACTGCCCTCGTGCACCTGCAGGTCCCTCGCTGCGCTCCGGACGACAAGAACGGTATCACCTCCGTCCAACGTTGTACCGCGCGAGGATCTCCCGCACCCGGTCGAGTGGGATCGCCTCCACCGTCCGCCCCCGCGCCGTGACCGACGTCGCCATGAACAGCGAATTGTAGATCGCCTCCTCCGTCGCCTCCACCACTGCCTCGAACAGCGGCGACATGTCGTCGTTGGACAGCTCGGCGCTCGCACGCAGCCGGCGCGTGGAGTCCGGCGCGAGCCGAATGCTCGATGCGTTGCGGCGCACTTCGGGCGAGGTGGAGAAGGCGATCACGTAGTCCCCGGAGCCATTGGACGCGCTCGAGCCCGTGCGCGCGAGGCCCATGATGGCGCGCGCTGCCAGCCGCTCGAGGTTGCGTTCCGACACCGGTGCATCGGTGGCCACCACGATCATGATCGACCCGTCGCCCCGCTCGCGGTCCACCGCATCCTTGAACGCGTAGCGCCCCAGCTCTCGTCCAACGGGCGCGCCGAGTACCTGAAGCACGCCACCGAAGTTCGACTGCACCAGCACGCCCACGGTCCACCCGCCGAGTGATCGGGGAATCCGCCGCGACGACGTGCCGATGCCACCCTTCCACTCGAAAGCGATCGTACCGGCGCCCGCCCCCACGCTGCCTTCGGCCACCGGTCCGGCATTCGCGCTGCTGAGCGCCGATCGTACGACCTCTGGCGTGATCGGCCGCGAACGGATCGCATTGAGTCCTCCGTCGTTCGTCTCACCCACGACCGGATTGATGGACCCCACGCGCTCCATCCCGGGCATCGCGATCAGCTCCGACACCATCGCGTCGGCGGCGCGCCAGACGCAGAGGGTGCACGTGAGCAGGATCGGCGTCTCCAGCTCGCCCAGCTCCCTCACCTGCGTGGAGCCGACGAGCTTGCCGAAGGCGTTGCCAACGTGGACCGCAGCCGGCACGCGATCGAAGAAGAGGTTGCCGCCGTGCGGCAGGATGGCTGTCACCCCTGTGTGCACCGAGTCGCCACTCACGACGGTGGCCTGTCCGACGCGCACTCCGCCCACGTCCGTGATGGCGTTGAGCGGGCCGGGGACAAAGATGCCGGGAGCTACGCCGAGGTCGCGGGCGCGGGCCCGAGTCCCCTGCGCGAGGGCGGGGGCGGAGAGCAGTACGAGAGCCGGAATCAGGGCGGGAGATCGCATTCCACATGATGCGCTCTTGACGAGATGGCGCACCAGACCCTATCCTGGGCCATGGCCAGCCAGCGCAGCTTTTACGTCTTCTTTTATTACTACGACCGTTTTAGAACGGGCCGTGGGTGGAGACGTACGCGCGACTGAGCACGCTCGATCGCATACGAAACCCGACGGCCCGTGGAGATTCCACGGGCCTTTTTTGTTCCCACGCACCACCGCCATCCGAGTCCCATGATCATCATCACACGGCCCGACATCACCGACGCCGAGCTCGATCACATCCGCGAACGGGTGGAGTCGGCAGGTCTGCACACGCACCTCTCGCGCGGTGAGCACCGCACGATCATCGGCTGCATCGGCGACGAGGTGCGGCTCCAGGAGCTGCCCCTCCGTTCGCTTCCGGGCGTCGAGTCGGTGCTCCCCGTGCTCAAGCCCTACAAGCGCGCGTCGCGCGAGTTCAGCGTGGACCGCACCGTCGTGCGCATCGGCGAGCGCGCCAGCATTGGCGGCGAGACCATCACGGTGATCGCGGGCCCCTGCTCCGTGGAGAACCGCGAGATGCTCCACGAGACGGCGGTCGCCGTGCGCGATGCCGGCGCAACCGTGCTGCGCGGCGGCGCGTTCAAGCCGCGCTCGTCGCCGTACAGCTTCCAGGGGCTGGGACGCGAAGCGCTGCGGCTGCTCGTCGAGGTCCGCAATGCCACCGGCATGCCGGTGGTCACCGAGGTGCTCGACACACGCGACGTCGACCTCGTGGCCGAGCATGCGGACATGCTTCAGGTGGGCGCGCGCAACATGCAGAACTTCGCCCTCCTCGCCGAGCTCGGACGCGTGCAGCGCCCGATCCTTCTCAAGCGAGGGATGTCGGCCACCATCTCGGAGCTGCTCATGGCAGCCGAGTACATCATGGCGCACGGCAATAGCGCGGTCGTGCTGTGCGAGCGCGGCATCCGCACCTTCGAGCGTGCCACCCGCAACACGCTCGACGTCTCGGCGATCCCCGTGCTCAAGCGGGAGACGCATCTTCCGGTGATCGTCGATCCAAGCCATGCCGGTGGCGACGCGGCGCTCGTGGCACCACTCGCGTTCGCCGGCATTGCCGCCGGCGCCGACGGGCTGATCATCGAGGTGCATCCGGATCCCGAGAGTGCGCTGTCGGACGGCGATCAGTCGCTGCCCCCGTCCTCGTTCGTCTCGCTCATGGACCGGCTGGGGGCGTTCGCGAACGCGGCCGGCCGCTCCATGGACATCCCCGCGCGCGTATGACGACATCCGGCGACCCGGAGCACGATCCGCGCGTCGCGCTCGCCGAGTGCCGCGAGGCGATCGAGGAGCTCGACCGCCGCATCATCGCGCTGCTCGCCGAGCGCATCGCCGTCGGCAAGCGCACGACCGCACTCAAGCAGGCAGCCGGCCTGCCGATCCTCGATCCGGCCCGCGAGGCGGAGGTCATCCGTCGCGCCGTCGCCACGGCCCGCTCGCATGACATCGCCACGGAACCCGTGCGCGAGATCTTCTGGCACATCGTCGGGATGTCGCGGCGCGCGCAGGAGACGCCGCCATGATTCCCGATACGCGCGTCGCGGTGATCGGACTCGGACTGATGGGCGGCTCCCTCGCGCGTGCCCTCGCCGCGCGCGGCGTTCGCGTGCTGGGGTACGACAGCAACTGGGAGCATCTGACAGCCGCCGTCCGCGATGGCGTGGTGCACGAGGAGCTGGAGGCGGATCTCGCGGGCCTCCAGACAGCCGAAGTCGTCCTGCTGGCCGTGCCGGTGACCGCGACGGTGTCGCTCCTGTCGCGCATTTCCCCGCACGTCGGCGGCACGCGCCTCATCATGGACGTCGCGAGCACCAAACGCACCATCATCGCCGCGGCCGAGGCGGCGGGCATCGGCGCGCGGTACGTGGGGGCGCATCCGCTCACCGGGAGCCACCGCTCGGGATGGGGTGCGTCGCGCGCGTCGCTGTTCGAGGATGCCCGCGTTTTTCTCTGCCCTACGAGCCACACCACCCCCGAAACGCTGCAGCTCGCCGAGTCGTTCTGGCGCGAGCTGCGTGCCGGCGTGGAGTTGCTCGATGCGTCGTCGCACGACGAGCAGATGGCATGGCGAAGCCACCTGCCCCACCTGCTCTCCAGCGCGCTGGCCGTGACCCTACGCGACGCCGGGGTGCGCCGCTCGGCGCTCGGGCCCGGCGGGCGGGACATGACGCGGCTGGCCGGCGGATCGACGGCCATGTGGAGCGCAATCGTCGCCGACAATGCGGCCGCCATCGTGGGCGCCGTGTCGGCCTGCGAGCAGCGCCTGGCCGCGTTGCGGGAGGCACTGCTGCGTGGAGACGCCGATGCGGTGCGCGACTTTCTCCGCTCGGGGAGCGAGTGGTTCGACGGCGAGCCCGCCGCGGTGGCGGCACCAGCCGAGCCGCTCACCTCCGGTCGCGCGTGAGCGTACTTTACGCGTCATGACAGTGGAACGTTCCGCACCCGCGCTGCGTGTGAGCGGCCTGAGAAAGGCATACGCCGACGTCGTCGCCGTCGACGGGTTGGACCTCACGGTGCAGGCGGGCGAGTGCTTCGGCCTCCTCGGCCCGAATGGCGCCGGAAAGACGACCACGATCGAGATCTGCGAGGGGCTCACGGCGCCCGACGCAGGCGACGTCGAAGTGCTCGGGCGCCGCTGGGATCGCGATGAGCGCGCGTTGCGCGAGCGGCTCGGGATCCAGCTTCAGGACACGCAGCTGGCCGAAAAGCTCACGGTGGACGAGACGATCCGTCTCTTTCGCAGCTTCTACGCGCGCGGGCGTGACGTGAACGAGGTCATCGACGTCGTCCAGCTCGGCGAGAAGCGGCAGTCGCGCGTCGGGAAGTTGTCCGGAGGGCAGAAGCAGCGCCTCGCGCTCGCGTGCGCGATCGTCGGCGATCCCGAGCTGCTGTTCCTCGACGAGCCCACCACCGGTCTGGACCCGCAGTCGCGTCGTCAGCTGTGGGACCTGATCGTCGAGCTGCGCGCGAGTGGCCGCGGCATCGTGCTCACGACACACTACATGGACGAGGCCGAACGACTCTGCGACCGGGTGGCGATCGTGGACCATGGTCATGTCATCGCGCTCGGCTCCCCGCGCGAGCTCATCGCATCGCTCGGCGCGGAGCACGTGGTGGAGTTCACGCTGCATGAGGCGCCGGCCGGCGCGCTCAGCGCGGAGTCGCTGCGCGCCCTCGACGGCGTGAAGGAGGCGCGGGAGCACGGCGGCCGGTGGACGATGGAGGTGACGCAGCTCGCTCGCGCCGTTCCCGCGTTGCTGGCCGAGTTGTCGCGGCGTGGGCTCGCCCTCGGCGAGCTGGCGACCCACTCCGCCACGCTCGAGGACGTCTTCGTCTCGCTCACCGGGAGGCAGCTGCGCGATGTCTGAGCCGGTGCGGAGGACGCCCCAGGAGCCAACCCGCGAACGCCCGCAACCGATGCTGCACGACGCGACCGCGCCGCGCCGGTCGTGGCGCGACAGCTCTCTCGCACAGCTCACTCTCGTGCGCTTCCGCGAGTTCCTGCGCGAGCCGGAAGCAGTGTTCTGGACGTTCGCCTTTCCCGTGATTCTGGCTCTTGGGCTCGGGATCGCATTCCGGAACAAGCCGGCCGACGTGATCGCCATCGCCGTCGTTCGCGGCACGCCGCGGGGCGATTCGCTCGTGGCTCGCCTCGCGAAGGCGCCGGGGCTGAAGGTGGAGGCGCTCGACGCCGGCGAGGCGTCGCGCGCATTGCGAACGGGTGACGTTGCATTGGTGGCCGCTGCGGGCGACAACGGTGTGGAGTACCGCTACGACGACACACGCCCCGAGGGACGGACGGCGCGATTCCTCACCGACGATGCGCTCCAGCGCGCGGCCGGCCGGCGCGACCCGGTGCAGATCTCGGAGCGGCAGGTGCGCGAGAAGGGCTCCCGCTACATCGACTTCGTGGTGCCCGGCCTGCTCGGCATGAACATCATGGGCGGCGGCATCTGGGGGCTCGGCTTCGCCATCGTCGAGGCGCGGCGCAAGAATCTCCTCAAGCGTCTCGTATCCACGCCGATGCGCCGCACGCACTACCTCGCGTCGTTCCTGTTCTCCCGCTTCGTCTTCCTGATCCTCGAGGTCGTGGTGCTCGTCGGCAGCGCGGCCCTGTTCTTCGACGTGCCGGTGCGCGGCTCGCTCGTTCAGCTGTTCGTCGTGTGCCTGCTCGCGGCGCTGGCGTTCGGCGGACTCGGCCTGCTCATCGCGTCGCGCGCGCGCACGATGGAAGGCGTGTCGGGTCTGATGAATCTCACGATGATGCCGATGTGGGTGCTGTCGGGCGTGTTCTTCTCGTCGGCCAACTTTCCGCAGGTGGCGCAGCCGTTCATCAAGGCGCTCCCGCTCACCGCGACGAACGACGCGCTCCGGGCAACGATGCTCCAGGGCGCCGGTTGGGGCGCCGTGGCGCC
>JBJMNM010000458.1:0-5635 GCA_045804305.1 Gemmatimonadaceae bacterium
ATTCCTCTGTCTCGTCGCCGCTCCGGAAGGGGTACGGCGTCTCGCCTCCGCTCACCCGGACGTCGTCGTGTTCTGTGCGGCACTCGATCGCGAGCTGAACGACCAGGGGTATATCCTTCCCGGCTTGGGCGACGCCGGCGATCGGCTCTTCGGCACGCGGTGACGCCGCGACGGCACCGATGCTGCAGAACCGATGCTCCAGAACCGATGCTCCAGAACGATCAAAGGCACACCCGCCGCGCGCCGGTGTGCCTTTGCCGTCGTGGCGATGCGTCAGGTCAGCCGAACCACTCGCGCGGGCAGTCGCGCTGTTGCCGCGCGGCGTCCTGCACCCATTGCTGGGTCGCGACGTCGGTGACCTCGCCGCTCACGCGATTGAACCACTCGGTCGCCTGGCGTAGGTCACCCACGCGGCGCCACAGCTCGCCTACCAGGTAGGTCAGCACGGCCCGCTCCTCACGGGCGACGCCGTCATAGCTTGACAGTGCTTCCTCGAACTTCCACGCCGCCTTGCGTCGGAAGAAGCGTTCGGCCTCGGTGTCGGCCTCATCGACGCAGCACCACGCCGCCCGTAACAGCAGATCCGCCACATGCCGCACGTCGAGCCCCTGCCACTCGGCAACCTTGGCGGCTGCTTCGTACTTCTCGGAGCCGGCGACCGCGGTCGCGGATAGCTGAGGGGCCAGCTCGTTCCACACGTGCTCACGCAGTCCGGGCGTAACCTCCGCCTCTTCCGTGAAGTCGCGCTCGGCACCGGAGTAGCCGCAGCGGCTGCACATGTGGATGAGATAGGGCAGCGGCTGTGTACCGGCCGCGCGCTCGTGGAAGTCGGTGCGCTTTCCGCCGAACGAGTTGGTCGAGATCACCTGCTGGGACTTGAACCGCGTATCGCAGATGGGACAGCGCAGTTCGATTTGCTGCAGCGTAGTCATGGGCTTGTCTCCTGCTCCTACTCCTGGCTCCCTCTCGCTGTCGGACCACAAAGGAAAGAAGCGTGCCAGCCCCTGGCTGCACCTTCGGCTTCCGGGACGTCCATTGGTCGCCGGTGCAGTGTCGATGCCATCGACGCCCCGCGAGCGCGGCTACGTTCACGCCCGCTCATCGGCGCCATTGGGACATGGTCGTATATTGTGCTTGCACAGTGCTCTCTTGTTCACGTGAACGGTCGCCGCTATCATTCCGCGTCCAATGCGCCCCCGCTGCCGGTGTCACCGTTTGCGTGACGGTCACTGAGCACTTCCCCGCAGGTCGCTTCCCGGTCGAATGCTGATCAACCTGCTGCCTGATTTCTTCGCTGTACTCAATAGCACCGACCGCGTCGCCGCCTACCAGCGCTACTACAACGCCCACCGCCGTCTTCTCGAGCCGTACTGGCACAACTACGTCGTCGATCCCGACGGCCCGCACTTCGGGGATGTCGTGCGGGCCACTGCGCTCGCCGACCGAACCGATCTTCGCGAGATGCTCGAGCGCACCGATGTCGTCGCGTTTGCGCGGAGCACCGAGCAGCGGTGCGCACAGCTGCTCGAGCAGGACGTCGACGTCGATGTCGTTCTGATGGTCGGGGTAGGTGCGGCCAATGCCGGCGAGATGGTAGTCGATGGCCGCGGTGTCGCTTTCGCCTGCATGGAGCACTTCACCTCCGTCACGAATTCTGACACCCAGGGCCTCGGTCTCGACCCCGAGCTTCTGCCGCTCTGGTTGGCCCACGAGATCGCGCATGCCATCCGCTATACGTCCCCCACCAGCCGCAGTGAGCTCCGACAGTTGATCGAGGACGCCGGGGGCTACTACTCCTACTGGGACACGGGTCGCCAGGCGCCACTCCGTGAGCTGCTGATGAACGAGGGGTTGGCGGTGCATGCGTCGCAGGTGATCAGTCCGGGACACGCCGCGTGGGAGTACTTCGGCTTTGGACGCCGTCAGTATGCTCGCGTTCGGGAGCTTGAAGCTGTCATCGGACGGGCGGTCGCGGAGGACCTCGATCGTGCAGGGCTAGGCCTTCGGCTGCGCTATCTTTCTGGCGGTATGAGCGACGAAGCGCGAACGGTCGATCGCTACGTCCTTCCCGAGCGCAGTGGCTACTTCCTCGGCGCCCGAATGGTCGAGGCGGCAATCGCCGAGCGCGGGATGGCGTGGGCCGTACGGGCAAGTGCCGGTGAACTGGCCCAGCTGGCTCGCGCGTCGCAGGCGACGGCCTAGGCTCCCACCTACTTGCCTACACAGAAGCGCCGGAACACGACGTCGAGCACGTCGTCCACCTGAACGACACCAATCAGCTCCGCCAGTGCATCCGCGGCAGCCCGTACGTGAACCGCGGCGACGCTCACTGGCACCAGATCCTGCCGCCACGCCGCGTCGAATGCGCGTAGCTCCGCATCGGCGGTCTGCACTGCCACGCGATGCCGCGCCCGTGTGAGGCCAGGAGCATCCACGACCGCGTCCCCATGCTCTCGCGACAAGCGCTCCTCGATCAGAGCGAGGAGCGTTTGGAGACCGTCGCCGGTTAGTGCACTGACGGCAGCCTCGGCGGGTATTTGGTCGCCTTTTGATCGTAAATCGGTCTTGGTGGCGATGGTGATCACCGGTGCCGCGGTGTGCGCGGCCGCGGCCGCGCCGACCGCGGCGAGCGACTCGGTTGAGTCGCCACAGGCGAGCACCACGGCGGCCTGTTTCAGGTAGCGTCCCGACGTGGCGACGCCGAGTTGCTCCACCCGATCCTCGGTTTCGCGAAGGCCGGCGGTATCGACGAGACGGAGTGGCCAGCCGGGTAGGTCGAGCACGGCCTCGATGGCATCCCGCGTCGTGCCCGGCACGTCGGTGACGATGGCGCGAGCTTCGCCGAGGAGTGCGTTGAACAGCGAGGATTTGCCGACGTTGGGCGCTCCGATGAGCACCACGAGCGCACCGTCATGCACGAGCGTTCCGCGATCACTGGTCGCCAATAGCGACTGGAGTGCCGTCAGGAGCTGCTCGACCGCCGCTTCGATGCGCTCGCCTGGCACGGGGCCGTCGTCTTCCTCGGGGAAGTCGATGTCGTACGCCAACAGGGCTTCGAGGTCGAGGAGCTGTGCGCGCAAAGCGGCGATTCGACGCGAGAGTCCTCCATCGAGTTGCCGGAGCGCCGCGCGATGTGCCGCTGTACTGCGCGCATCGATCAGGTCACCGATCGCTTCGGCCTGTAGCAGATCCAGCTTTCCGTTGAGCACGGCACGGCGGGTGAATTCGCCCGGCCGTGCCTCGCGCGCGCCGGCGCGAATGGCTGCCGCTACGACGGCCGTTGGAACGACGAGCCCCCCATGCGTGCTCACCTCGAGAAGGTCCTCCCCGGTGAACGAGTGGGGGGCGACGTAGAGAGTGGCGACCGCCTCATCGATCGTTTCACCCGCAGAGTCGCGCACGAGGCATCGGGTGGCATGGCGCGGCTCAGCCGGGGCCGGATCCAGCAAGATACTGGCAAGATGTCGCACTCCCGGTCCGCTGGCACGCACGAGCGCCAGTGCTCCTCTGCCGCTTGGTGTGGCGACGGCCACGATGGTGCTGCCGTCATTCACGGCATCAGCACCTCGTGGCCGAAGCGGGATCATTGACGGATCGATCACCGTCGTGCAGCCGGTCCCAAAGTCAGCGATTCTCCTGGCTCGATCACGTGGACGCGCTCCCGTGCGTCATGTTGCACGAGTGTGGCACGCAATCGGTTGATCGCGTCGTGCGCAGTGGCGGTCACATGGCGGAACGTTCCCCAATGGTAGGGAAGCATCGCGCGGGCGCGCAGTGTCTCGAACAGGGTCAGTGCATCGTCGCCGGTCAGGTGCCCGCGTCGAAATCCGGGCTTCCACGCCGGCGCATAGCCGATTGGAAGCAGGGCAATGTCGAGCTGACGACCGCGCTTCCAGAGTACCTGTTCCACGAGGTGATGCGTGGAGGGAGTTAGGGCAGTATCCCCGGCGAAGAAGGCACTCTCCAGAGGCGTTTCCAGCAGATACATGTTGGCCGCGCTCCGCCATCGGTCGAGCCCGTAGCGGCTGCCCTGATGCATTGCTCGTGCAGCATGGAGGTGGAGTTCACCACCAAGCACGACCTGCTCCCCTGCCTCGAGGGAAACCGCGTGAGAGTAGCCCTTCTTCGTCAGCCAGTGCGCGACGGCAGGTGGCGCGTAGAGCGGAATGTCGCGCGGCAGCTTGTCGAGCGACTTGAAGGAGAGATGGTCGGCATGCGCGTGGGTCAACAGGAGCGCGTCGAGCTTGGGTAGTGCATGAATCTCCAGCCCGGGAGCGGTGACCCGCGGCAGGAAGCGACCAAGCTTGAGCTCGAAGTTCGGATCCGTGAGCACGCGAACCCCGGCGATCTCCAGCAACAGCGTTGCGTGACCGATGTAAGTGATCTGCACGGCTGCTCCTTTGCGCAGAGGGCGCGCCATCATGTCGGACAGCGCGCCCCCTTGCTTGACTGCCCGGATGCTCAGGCCGATCTACGACCGCCTCTTTACCGCGGGGCTGGGACCACTGATCGAGGATACAGGAACTGGAGCCGTTTTGGATCGCTCACGCGCCAACAGCCACTGCTGCGGCAAGGCAGCAATGTTCTGCACGGCGTAATAGAGATTCAAGCCGGATGCGAAATTGAGGAACAGCACGGTGAGCATCACCGGCATCATGTAGCTCATCATCTTCGCCTGTGGATTCGGGGGCGAGCCCTTGAGTCCGATCCACGACATCACGAACATCGAGACACCCATGAGGAGCGGGGTGATGAAGTAGGGATCCCGCAGAGAGATGTCCGGCAGCCAGAGGAACGACACACCTCGGAATTCGATGGTGTTCTGGAAGACGAAGTAGAGAGCAAACAGGATCGGCATCGGCAGGAGCATCGGCAGGCATCCCATCAATGGGCTGAGGGGACTCATGCCATGATCCTTGTAGACCTTCATGATCGCTTCCTGCTGCCGTTTCGGATCGTCGGAGTACTTCTTCTGAATGGCCTGGAGCTCGGGCTGCAGGCGCTGCATTTTCATGCTCGTGCGCATCGCCCCCTGATTGAGGGGCCATAGCGCCAGGCGGATGAGCACTCCGAACAGGATCAGCACCCACCCGTAATTGAGGTTCGTGGTGCGCTTCATCCACAGCAGGGCGCGCATCACGATCGTGGCGAATGGCTGCACGACGCCATGCAGCCACCCCGCGTAGGGGTTCACCTGGTCGAGATCACCGCCCAATCGCTGAAGCCGTTCGAAATCCTGTGGTCCCGCGTAAACGTCGAACCTCGCCGTTCCGTCAGGGGCGAGGGGTAGGGCAGCCGTTGCTGCGACCTGCGACGCCACCTTGGAGGTGTGCGGGACACCCTGCAACCACAGCCGGGAAAACGGACGCTTCGGAGCAGTGCGATACGCGACCAGGAAATACTTGTTTCGGGTGGCTACCCAGTCGAGTGGACCCGCTTCTGCGCGTGCTTCCGCCGTGTCGAGCTTCGAGAAACCGACGCTATTGATCTCGCCGTGGGAGCGATAGCTCACAGCGAGATGTCCCATGTCATCCAGCGTGTCGGGTTCGTTCGACACCAGCGTGCGCGGAAGATCGATCAACAGAGCGGTGCCGGTTGGTGCTCCAGCTAGGCTCGCGTTCACGCGTATCAGGAA
>JBJMNM010000459.1:0-3596 GCA_045804305.1 Gemmatimonadaceae bacterium
ATCCCGTGCTCCTCGAGGAGACGCGGCAGGAGATAGCGCCACGCGATCTCGACTTTCTCCTCCACCGTGTAGCCGGCGATGCGAATGACCTCCATGCGGTCGCGCAGCGGCGCCGGGATGTCGAACAGGTTGTTGGCCGTGCAGATGAACAGCGCGCCCGAGAGGTCGAACGGCAGGTTCAGGTAGTGATCCACGAACTCGTCGTTCTGGCTGGGATCCAGCACCTCGAGCATCGCGGCCGTCGGATCTCCGCTGGGGCCGCCGCCGGACATCTTGTCAATCTCGTCGATCATCAGGACGGGGTCGCGCACCTGCACGCGCCGCAGCGCCTGGATGAGCAATCCCGGCATCGCGCCGACGTAGGTGCGGCGATGTCCGCGGATCTCCGCTTCGTCGCGGACGCCGCCGACCGAGATGCGATAAAACTCGCGGCCGATCGACGTCGCGATCGCTTCGCCGAGGGAGGTCTTTCCCGTGCCTGGCGGTCCGACGAAGCAGAGGATGGGGCCGTGCGGGTCGCCACCGCGCAGCTTGCGCACGGCGAGGAACTCGATGATGCGCTCCTTCGCTTCGGACAGCCCGTAGTGCTTGTTGTCCAGCGCCTCCTCGACCTTCTTGAGCGCGATCTCTTCCTCGCCCGACGTCTTGTTCCAGGGCAGCGCGAGAATCCAGTCGAGGTACGTGCGAATGACCTGGTACTCGCTCGACGCGGGGGAGAGCTGGCGAAGACGCTCCGTTTCGCGGCGCGCTTCCTGGCCCACGCGCTCGGGGAGCTTCGCTTCGTCGATCTTCTTGAGCAGCTCGACGGCTTCCTTCTCGCCCGGATCCGCCTCGCCGAGCTCCGCCTGAATGGCGCGCAGTTGCTGGCGCAGGTAGAACTCGCGCTGGTGCTGCTCGATCTTGATCTCCGTCTGGCGCTTCACGTCTTCCATCACGCGCGCGCGCGCGACTTCCCGCTCCAGCCGATTGAGGATGAAGCGCAGCCGCTGACCGACGTCGAGTCGCTGGAGCACCTCGTCCTTGTCCGAGATGCGGAAGTTCATGTTCGTCGCCGCCAGGTCGGCAAAGCGCCCCGGATCGGAGACGTTCATCTTCAGGATCGCCGGCACTTCATCGGGGATCCGGTCCACCAGCTCGGCGAGCGTCTCGGCGGCGGAGATCACGCGCGTGACGAGATCGTCGAGCTCCGACGGGTCGGCGGGCGTTTCCTTCGCACCGCGAATCGCGGCAACGGGATAGGGTTCGTTCTGTTGAATGTCCTCGATCACGATGCGCCGCAGCCCCTGCAGCGTGATCTGGACCGTGTCGCCCGGAAGATTGATCCGCTCGTGCACGCGCGCCGCGACGCCCACGCGTCCGATGAAGCGCTGCGAGTCGATCGGCTCGTCGTGATCGCCGCCGGCCACGACGAGGGCGACGACGAGCCCCGGCTCGTCGTACGCGCGCAGGAGCGAGAGATTCTCCGGCGCGCCCATCTGCACGGCGATCGTGCCGAGGGGATACACGATCGTGGACCGCAGCGCCATCAACGGCAGCGTCGGTGGGAGCTCGGACTTCAGGATCTCTTCCTTGCGCTGGGCTTTGGCCATGAGGCGTAAAGTAATGGTGAGGCGTTGACCGGTCACTCTGGACGAACGGTGCCGCCGCAGCGGCACATGGGCGCTCGCCGCGCTCGCTTGGCCGGCGCCGCGCTCAGGCCAACACGATGCGACCCCGGCAGCGCGAAGGGCCCGAGTTGATCTAACACGATCTCTTCCTTAAACTTAAGGTCTATGTTCGACGAGCTTTCCGAGAAACTCGAAGCCACCTTCGCGCGCCTCCGCGGCCGCGGAGTGCTCAATGAATCCGATATCAAGGAGGGGCTGCGCGAGGTGCGCCGCGTCCTCCTCGAGGCGGACGTGAACTTCGCGCTCACCCGCGAGTTCCTCGAGCGCGTGGAGAAGCGTGCCGTTGGCGTGTCGCAGCTCCGCACCGTCTCGCCCGCCCAACAGCTCGTCAAGATCGTGTATGACGAGCTCACCACCATGCTCGGCGAGCGCCGCGAAGGGCTGAAGTTGAGCTCGGTCCCGCCCACCGTCGTGATGATGGTCGGGCTACAGGGCTCGGGAAAGACGACCACCGCCGCCAAGCTCGCGCGCAAGCTCAAGGGCGAGGGCCGCCAGACGCGCATGATCGCGGCCGACGTCTATCGCCCCGCCGCCATCGACCAGCTCGAGACACTCGGCGCCCAGCTCGACATTCCAGTGTACGCCGAGCGTGGGCAGCCCGATGTCATCCAGATCGCGCGGAACGGCATCGACCAGGCACGACGCGCGCGCGACCGCGTCGTGCTCGTGGACACCGCCGGCCGGCTCCAGATCGACGACGAGATGATGGCCGAGCTGGTGCGCCTCAAGGAGGCGATCAAGCCGGACGAGATCCTGCTCGTCGCGGACGGCATGACCGGTCAGGACGCCGTGAAGATCGCGCAGGGATTCGACGCGAAGCTGGGCGTCACCGGGGTGATCCTCACCAAGATGGACGGCGACGCCCGCGGCGGCGCCGCGCTCTCGATCTACGGCGTCCTCAAGAAGCCGATCAAGTACATCGGCGTGGGCGAGAAGACCGATGCGCTCGAGGACTTCCATCCGGACCGCATGGCGGGCCGGATCCTCCAGCAGGGCGACATCGTGTCGCTCGTGGAGAAGGCGCAGGGCGCCTTCGACGCGGACGAGGCGAAGAAGATGGAGCGCAAGGTCCGCAAGGAAGGGATGGACCTCGAGGATTTCCTTACCGCGATGAAGCAGATCGAGAAGCTCGGACCACTCGAAGGGCTCCTCAAGATGCTGCCCGGCGTGAACAGCAAGATGCTCAAGCAGGTCAAGGACGCCGACCCGAAGCGCATGAAGCACATGGAGGCGATCGTGCTCTCCATGACGAAGGCCGAGCGGAAGAAGCCCGACCTGATGAACGGCCCGCGCCGCGCGCGGGTGGCCAAAGGAAGCGGCCGGCCGATCAGCGAGGTCAATCGCCTGCTCGAGCAGTTCCGCGAGATGCAGAAGATGATGAAGAAGGTGGCCGGCGGCGGCGGACCAGGTGGGAAGATGCGGATGCCACCTGGGATGTTCGGGGGGATGCGTTAGATTGAGCGCCGAAGGGCGCTCATCGGTTTTCGGTTTTTCGGCTCTCGGCGAGCCGCTCGGGACGCTGGGGCTTCCTGAGGCCGGCCGAGAACCGAAAACCGACCAGCCGAAAACGTAGTTGCAGTTAGTAGTTGCAGTGCCGGGTGCGGTCCGGATATGCCGGATGCGCGATGAGCCCGAAGCAGCACAGCAGTCCTCACTTCAGGAGATCGACCAATGGCTGTTAAGATTCGTTTGCGCCGCGTGGGCCGGAAGAAGTCGCCCATGTACCGCATCGTCGTCGCCGACTCGAAGAGCCCGCGCGACGGCAAGTTCATCGAGATCGTGGGCCAGTATCAGCCCCGCACGGGCGAGCAGGCCCTCAACCTCGACGCCGATCGCGTCAACCACTGGCTCAACGTCGGCGCGCAGCCCACGGACACGGTCCGCTCGCTGCTCCGCAAGGCGGGTCTCCTGAAGCAGCGCCACGAGACG
>JBJMNM010000460.1:0-3868 GCA_045804305.1 Gemmatimonadaceae bacterium
CTTCGCGCACAATCCCAAGCTGTGGCCGGCGCTGGCGGCGCGCGGGGTCGCGCTCACGCTGAGCGGACACACCCACTATGGACAGTTCGCGCTGCCGCGCCTGGGATGGAGTCTCGCGTCGCCCTTTCTCGAGCACGCCATGGGGGGACACGCGCAGGAAGACGCGCTGCTCTACATCAGCCCGGGGACCGGGTATTGGGGCATCCCCTTCCGGCTGGGTGCGCCGCCGGAAGTCACGCTCGTGACGCTGCGCCGCGGAAAGAGCGGAGCGACGCACGTGCACCCGGCGCGAGCGGCGTAGCCATCGTCCTGATGGAGCGAAGCGACTGAGCGAGCTGCACCTGGAACGTGCAGGACCTTCGCTCCCGCGGAACGACAGTAACGAAGCAATACGGCGTCGTCACGCCGTGATACAGCGCGCTCCTCCCCACCGACATCTGTTCACCACATAACCGTGAGCGCGACAAAGGGTTAGCGGTCGCGCCGCACGCGATGCGATACTTGCTACCGTGGCATCTCGTCCGCCTCGCCGCGTCCACCACACGGCACCCGGCGTATGACGACACCCACGGAGGGACCATGATGAACCGACAGTTGATGGCTGTGCTGGGCGTGACCATTGCGCTGACCGGGATCGCCGCCGGCTGCAGCGACGACTCGACCAATCCCAACCCGCCAGTCACCTACACCGCGGTGCTCAGCGCGGCGAACGAGATCCGCACCACACCGATCAACTCGACGGCCACGGGACTCGCGACGTTCTCGCTCCGGAGCAACGACAGCCTCGATTTCGTCGTCACCGTCACCGGCCTCACCGGCCCCGCCACGTTGTCGCACATCCATGTGGGCAACGCGACGCAGAACGGAGCGGTCGTGAACGGCTTCACGATCAACTCGGGCGTCAGCACGGGGACCGTGACGTCGGGCACCATCGTGCTCTCCAAGCTCGTCGCCGGTACTCCGCCCGGGCAGATCAGCGGCGACTCGCTGCGCGTGCTGATCAACAATGGGAACGCCTATGTCAACGTGCACACCGCTCAGAACGGCGGCGGCGAGGTGCGCGGTCAGATCGTGAAGCAGTAACGATCGCCTGCCGGACCGTCACCTGTTTGCGTAGTGACCGGGGATGGGGGAAGGGGTCGGTCCGGCAGGCACCACGCTCTCATGGCGGAAGAACTGCATCAGTTGCAGGAACATCTCCGCCTGGGACGCCATCTCTTCAGCCGTCGCGGCCAGGTCTCCGGCCGCGGCGGCATTCTGCTGCGTGGCCTGCGTCACGTCGCTCATGGCGGTGTTCACGGTCGCGAGCCCGTCGGCCTGCGTGCCCGCCGACGTCACCACCTGCGCGATGAGCGTCGTCGTCTGCCGGATGGATGGCACGAGGTCGCCCAGCGCCGCACCCGATGCAGTCACGATGCTCTGACTGGCTTTGGTGAGCGTGGCGATCTCCTTGGCGGCCACCTCACACCGCAGCGCGAGCGCGCGCACCTCGTCGGCCACGACCGCAAACCCCCGACCCGCGTCGCCGGCACGGGCTGCCTCGATCGACGCGTTCAGGGCGAGGAGGTTCGTGCCTCGCGCGATGTCGCTGACGATCGAGACCTTGTCCGTGATCGTCGTCATCGCCTCCACCGCGTCGCGCATCGTCCTGCCACTCACCTCGGCGTTCGCCGCGCCGCGATGGGAGAGCTCCTCCATCTGCCGGTTGCTGCGCATGCTGTCGGCCACCGATCCGCTGATCTGTTCGAGGCTCGCGGTGGTCCGGGCGATGGCATCGGCCTGTGTGCTCGTGCTGGCGGACAGGCGTTGCGCCGAGGTGGCGATCTCCGCGGCGGCCGCGGACATCGCCTGGGCGCCGGAGAGAATCTCCGCGATCACCGCCGACAGCGTCCGCGTCATCGACACGAACGCCTGGCCGAAGCTGTCGCGCGGCGAGCGCGGCGCCACGCGTATCGTGAGATTCCCCGCCGACATCTCATTGGCGACCTGTCCCATCTCCTCGAGATACGCGGTCATCTGCACGAAGGCGTTCCCCAGGGCGTCGTCCGCGGACCGCGGCTGCACGCGCGCCGTGAGCTCGCCGCCGGCGATGGCCGTCGCGACCGTCGACATCTCGTGCAGGTACTCCACCAGCCGCTGCATGGCCCGCAGGAGCTGTCCCACCTCGTCGTCGCCCGCTTCGGGGATCTGCACGCGCACGTCGCCCCGCGCGAGCTGGTCGGCCACCTGGAGCGCCGCGCCGAGCGGTTCGGTGAGCGAGCGCGTGACGAACACCGCGAGCGCGCCGAGGGCCGCGATGCAGAACAACGTGACCAACGCGATCAGCAGCCACGTTGCGCGTTGCAGGGTGCGCGCCTTGGTGAAGGCGCGAGCGATCTCCACCTCCTGCCGATGCGCGCGTGTGGCGAGCGCGTCCCGCACCTTCGCGAACTGCACATGAGTCGAGTCGAGCGCTGCCGTGGCGCCGGCGCCCGGCGGAGCGGCCACGCCGCGCGCCGCGGCCATCCGCGCGCGCTGGTAGTAGGCGAGAAAGGCGCTGCGCAGCGTGGCCGCTTCACGCGCATCGTCGCCGATCGGCGTGCGATCGATCGACTCGACGAATCGATCCTGGAGCGCGTCGGCCCGTCGTAGCGCGGCGGCGTCTCGCGTCTCGACCGCGTCGCCGAGCTGGTGCTCGGCGCGCGCGAGGATGCTCTGCAGGCTGTCGCTCAGTCGAAGCGACGGATAATGCTCGCGCTCGATCCCGGCGAGATGCCGCTCGTTGACGATGCCGAACAGCACCGTGAGAAGCAGGATGAGCAGCAGGGCGATCGCCGCGACCAGCGGCAGAAGGCGAATCTTCTGGTGTACGCTGGCCCCGTCCGTGAGCCGGTGGATGATCCGGGGAATGGCAGCGTCAGGGTTGTCCTGCATCATCGCAGTGTCTTCAGGAAGAGGCTACCAACGCTCAGGGGCGGCCCGAACCACCAGGCCGCCCCCGACCACGGTGTCCGCGATCGCTTACGCCCGCACGGGCGTGCGCTGCGGAGCGAACCACAGGGCCCAGAATCCGAAGCCCGCGAGCACGACGGCGAGCGCCAGATGGAGGTACACGTCGTAGCCACCGATCGGAACGATCCCGAGGAGGCTGGTGGTGAACATCCCCACGATGCCAAGGAGGAGGTACGCCGCGCCGCTGCCGAGCGCGTACGCCACCGAACGCGACGCATTCCGGCCGGCCCAGACGCCCCACACGCCGAACAACATGTGCACCACGTTATGGAGCGCGTTCACGGGAAACATGCCCAGCAGCATGGTGGATCCGCCGTCGCCCATCTGCATGGCGCCCATGCCGATGGGCGTGAACCCGAGCAGACCGACGAGAATGAAGATCGCACCGGAGATCGTTGCAACCCGCTGAATGGAAACCATGATGGCCTCTGCACGCGAGAGCTGCGCGGTTGGGGGGTCGATCGCGTGGGACGGCCGCGGATGGCCGCTCCTCTTCCTTAGAGGACGGTCGGCTGGGACGGAAGGCAACCCACGCCCGCCGGCGGGGGACTCATCCCGAGTCCACCGCCTGGCGTCAGAGGCATCAGCCGACCTCCCCCTCCATCGCGATCTCCGTCCGCAAGCTCTCCTCGTCCCGGAAGATCGTCGCGAGTGCGAGGAGCCTGCCGGCACGCTCGTATCGCACCGCGACATCGCGCGCGGCCGGGTCGCCGCTCACGCGGAGGCCGTCCCACCGCTCGGCGTGCCCCACGTAGTTGATGCTCACGTCGTAGTGCGCGCTCCAGAAGAACGGCACCTGGTCGAACCGCTCGCGGGCGCCCAGCATGTTGCGCGCGGCCACCTGCCCCATGCGCTCCGCCACCACCCAGTGCTCCAC
>JBJMNM010000461.1:0-6011 GCA_045804305.1 Gemmatimonadaceae bacterium
GAGGCTCCGCGCATCACTTCGCGCCGTACCTCGACGCCTCTCTTGTCCCTCCGGGAGGATCCCCATGCGCAGCACCCGCCTTGCATCACTCCTCGCAATCGCGATTGCCACGTCGGCCGCCGCCGCCGGCGCGCAGCAGGCGACACAGCACCCGAAGCATCACGCCAAAGCTGAAACGCAGGCGCAGCTCCAGCACGAAGCCAGGATCAGCATGGCGCAGGCGCGTGCGCTGGCCATCAAGACCGTTCCCGGCGCGACGATCCAGACCGGCGAGATCGAGCGCGAGGGTGGGAAGTTGATCTACAGCTTCGACATGAAGACGCGGGGCAAGTCCGGCATCGACGAGGTGAACATCGACGCGATGACGGGCGCGGTGCTCGGCAACAACCACGAGACGCCGAAGGACGAGCGTGCCGAGGCGAAGGCCGACGCCAAGGCGGCAAAGGCGGCGAAGGTGAAGCACTAGCCGACACGGGCGCGCACGCCCGAGCAACGCCTCGTTGGCGACCCGCGTAGATTGGGGAGCCCCCCGAGATCGGGGCGCGACCCATCCCCATCGCAGGAGCCATGTCCACCACCCGCCGAGACTTCCTCAAGACCGGCGCCGTCGCCGCAGCGGCCACGATCGCCGGTCCGCGACTCCTCTCCGCCTCCGACGTCCTCACGGAACGTGTCCCGTACCTGGTCGCTCCGGGCACCGAGACATTCGCGCTCGACCTCGCGCATGAAGCGCTGAGCGCCGCGAAGGATGCCGGCGCCTCGTACGCCGACGTACGCGTCGGCCGCTACCGCCGCCAATCCGTCAATACGCGCGAGCGTCGCATCACCGGCGTCGCCGATTCCGAGTCGTACGGCATCGGCATCCGCAGCCTCGTGAACGGCTCGTGGGGCTTCGCGGCAACGAGCAACATGACCACGGAAGGCGTGGTGAAGGCGGCGCGCGAGTCGGCGCGCATCGCGCGCGCGGCCAAGACGGCGCAGAAGCGCCCCGTCGAGCTGGCACCCACGCCGGCCGTGAAGGGCACCTGGATGACGCCCGTCACGCGCGATCCGATCGACGTTCCGATCGAGGAGAAGGTCGCCCTGCTCTTCGCGGCGAACGAGGCGGCGCTCAAGGTGCCGGGCGTGCGCTTCGTGAATTCGGGCATGCAGCTGCTCCGCGAGATCAAGACGTACGTCAACTCCGAGGGTACGGAGACCACGCAGACCTTCATCCGCGTCGGGCCGTCGTTCTCGGCCACGGCCGTCGGGAAGGATGGCTTCCAACAGTACAGCGAAGAGCTCGCGCCGCGCGGCTCGGGGTGGGAGTACATCCAGTCGCTCGACATGGCGGGCAACGCCGCCAGGTGGGGGGCAATCGCCGTCGAGAAGCTGGGCGCGAAGAGCGTGGAGCCCGGTCGCTACGACCTGATTCTGGACCCGACCAATCTGTGGCTCACGATTCACGAGTCCATCGGCCACCCGACCGAGCTCGATCGCGCGATGGGATACGAAGCCAACTATGCCGGCACCAGCTTCGTGGCTCCGCCAGAAGAGAAGATCAGGAAGCTCAAGTACGGCACCGACATCATGAACATCCAGGGCGACCGCACCCAGGAGGGCTCGCTCGCCCGCGTGGCGTGGGACGACGAGGGCGTTGCCGCCGACAAGTGGCTGATCATCGAGAAGGGCATGTTCAAGGATTATCAGACGACGCGCGAGCAGGCGGCATGGATCTCGAGGCTCACCGGCGTGAAGAAGTCGCACGGCTGCTCGTTCGCCGATTCGTGGGAGAGCGTGCAGTTCCAGCGCATGCCGAACGTGTCATTGCTGCCCGGTGCCAAGGATATCGGGCTCGACGACATCATCGCGGCGACCGACCGCGGTATCGTGATCAAGAACCGCGGTTCGTGGTCGATCGATCACCAGCGCTACAACTTCCAGTTCTCCGGCCAGGTGTACTACGAGGTGAAAGGGGGCAAGATCACCGGCATGCTCAAGGACGTCGCGTATCAGGCCAACACGCCGGCGTTCTGGAACTCGATGGACATGATCGGCGGCCCGAAGTCGTACTGGCTGGGCGGCTCGTTCGGCGACGGCAAGGGTGAGCCCGCGCAGTCGAACTCGGTGAGTCATGGCTGTCCGCCGGCCCGCTTCCGGAACGTGAACATCGTCACCACCGGGAGGGGCGAGTAATGACGAAGTCCCTCTTTGCGGTCGACGCCGATTTCCTGACCGAGGAGCAGGCGCGCGCGCTTGCCCAGCGCGTGCTCACGTTCGCCAAGGCCGACGAGACGCGCGTGAACATCAACAGCGGCTGGAGCGGCAACACGCGCTTCGCCGGCAACGAGATCACCACGAGCGGCGCGTCCACGAACACCGTCGTGACCGTGACGTCCACCTTCGGCAAGCGGCACGCCTCGTCGCAGACGAACATCCTCGACGACGACGGGTTGCGCCGAGCCGTGGATCTGTCGGAGCGGCTCGCCAAGCTGAGCCCCGAAGACCCGGAATCGATGCCGGAGCTCGGGGCGCAGACCTACTCGCCGGTGAACAGCTTCTTCGACTCCACGGCCGGCTTGACCGCGGAGGCGCGCGCCTCGACGGCCAAGCAGCTGATCGCGACGGCCGAGCAGGTCGGACGTGCCGAGGGGAACATGTTCGTCGCGGGATTCCTGCGCGCGAACACGGGAGCGAACGCCGTGGCGACGAGCCGCGGGCTGTTCGCCTATCACCGCAACAGCGACGCCGATCTCTCCACGACCGTGCGGACGCCGGACGCCACCGGCTCCGGCTGGGCGAGCGGCGGGGCGCGCGACTGGTCGCTGCTCGAGCCCGTATCGCTCGGCCGAGCGGCCGCGCAGAAGGCCGTGGCGAGCCGCAAGCCGACAGCGATCGAGCCGGGGCTCTACACGGTGGTGCTCGAGCCGCAGGCGGTGGCGGACATCATGCCGCTGCTCATGGGCTCATTCAACGCGAGGGCGAACGACGAGGGACGCGGCACCTTCAGCAAGAAGGGTGGCGGCACGCGGCTCGGCGAGAAGATCGCCGACGAGCGCGTGACGATCTACTCCGACCCGACGGACCCCGACCTGCTCGCTCAGCCATTCGATAGCTCCGGCTTTCCGCTGCGGCGCGTCGTGTACATCGAGAACGGTGTGCTGAAGAACTTCTCGTACGATCGCTACTGGGCACAGCAGAAGGGCGTGCCGGCGACGACGGGTGGTGGCGGCGGTGGAGGGGGAGGTGGAGGTGGCGGCGGAGGTGGTGGGTTCGGCGGCGGTGGCGGTGGCGGACTCAAGTTCGTGGGCGGCGCCAAGTCCACCGAGGAGCTGATCGCCGGCACGGCGCGCGGGGTGCTCGTCACCCACTTCTTCTACATCCGCTTTCTCGATCCGCGCACGGTGCTCCTCACGGGCCTCACGCGCGACGGCACCTTCCTGATCGAGAACGGCAAGATCACGCGGCCGCTCAAGAACTTCCGCTGGAACGAGAGCCCGCTGTTCATGCTCAACAAGATCGAGGAGATCGGGCGAGCCGAGCGAACGGCAGCCGGTCAGGTGATGCCGTCGCTGCGGGTGAAGGACTTCAACTTCCAGTCGTTGTCGGACGCGGTGTGAGCTGAGACGAGCATCAACACCGGATTGGAGGCAGCGCAATTTCGTGTGCGCTGCCTCCGTCTTTTCTCAAGACGGTACGACTCGGTCGAGCGCGTCAGTCCACCGAGGGTGAGACCATCCGCCTGGTACCGTTCGGGCAATTGCGTTCTCTGTTCCCCGGTAATTCAGTATTCGGCCATCAGTCGAGTCGAAGCGCCGCATGAAGGCATGCAACTCGACTGGAGACCCGACGACTCCGGGACTGACAACAGAGAACGCAGGCATCCGAAATGATGCTGGGCGGACGGTCTCACTTCCGGTGGAGTCACACACTCGGCTGTCGTTGCCCCGCTGTTTTCCGCAATGGCTATCGACCCTGGAGAACGAACCACACCAGCCCCACCGCGATCACCGCGAGCACGAGGAGCATGAGCGAGGACTGCACCGTGCTTGTACCTCGGCCGCGCGCGCGCCAGACGCCCGCCGCGGCGGCGATCACGATGACGAACGCCAGCAGACCAACGAGCAGCGGGATCGACATGAAGGCTCCTCAGCGATGGGAAGTCGAGCGGTTGGCGCGGCCGAGATACCAGCCCGCCGCCAGCGCCAGCAGGACGACCGAGACGGCGCCCGTCCAGATTCCTCGGCGCGCGTCGATCGGCAGATCCAGCAGTGGACCGAGCGCGATCAGCATCACGGCCGTCACGAGCCCGTAGCTGAGTGCCGCCCACGGCGCCCAGCGAGCGCCCATCCAGCTTCCCCACGCCGCCGCCGCCGCTGCCGCGCCGATGAGCGCCTGAAGCACTGTGAGGAGCGGTGGATCGCCTGTCATACCGAGCGGCGCGAGCACCACCTGCCTCCACGCCATGATGGCGAAGAGCGCAAAGACGATGGCGAGCGCGATCCGACCGATTGGACGGCGCACCGGCGGTCCCTCGTCACGGAGTGTCACGAGCGCCTCAATCGCCCGGCGCGGGCTCGGGCATCGGGCTGCCGTGTGGCGCCGCACGCCGCTTCCTGAATCGCGCCCCGAGCCGTTCACGCCAGTCGTCGAGGATCTCGTACACGGTCGGGATGACGAACAGCGTGAGCACCGTGGACGTGATGGTGCCGCCGATCACCGCGCGTCCGAGCGGGGAGCGGAAGTCGGCGCCCTCGCCGCGCCCGAGCGCCACGGGAATCATGCCGGCGATCAGCGCCAGCGTCGTCATCAGGATCGGACGTAGACGGATCGCCCCCGCCTCGATGAGGGCGTCGCGCATGGGCAGCTGCTTCTGTTCGTGCGTCCACTTCGCGAAGTCGATCAACAGGATCGCGTTCTTGGCCACGATGCCCATCAGCAGGATCACGCCGATCAGCGACATGATGTTGAGGGTGTCCCGCGTGACGAGGAGCGCGAGCACGACCCCGATCAGCGAGAGCGGCAGCGACGACAGGATCGCGAGCGGATCGAGGAACGACCCGAACTGCACGACGAGGATCAGGTACATCAGCATGACCGCGATGCCGAGCGCGATGAAGATCGAGCCGAACACCTCGGCCTGATCCTTCACCTGCCCGCCCGACACGATCTGATAGCCGACAGGCAGCCGAACCCTGCTCACCCGCTGCTGCACCTCCCGCGTGACGTTGCCGAACGTGCCCTCCACGTTCGCGCCGATCGTGATGGTGCGGATGCGGTTCAGGTGGTCGATCTGCGCCGGACCGGCGCTGTTGGTGATCGTCGCCACCTGTCCGAGCGGAACCACGGCTGGGCCACCCGCACCGGGCGCGCCCGGCACCACGATCGGGATGCGCGCGAGGTCCGCGGGGCTCTCCCGGAACTGGGGCGGCAGTCGGACGCGGATGTACCGCGTCTCGCCCGAGGGGTCCACCCAGGTGCCGGCGTCCACGCCGGCAAACGCCGGGCGCAGTGCCTGCGCGATCTGTCCCACGCTCACGCCGAGCGAGCCGGCGAGCCCGCGGTCCACGGTGATCTTGAGCTCGGGCTTCTGGCCCTTCGAGGAGAGCCCGACGTCCACCGCGCCCGGCGCCTTCCGTACGAGCTTCGCGAGCGAATCGGCGAGCTGGCCGAGGGTGTTGGCGTCGGGACCCTGAAGCTGGAGCTGGAGGGGCTTCTGTCCGCCCCCGGGGCCGCCCGCCTCGAGCAGGTACGCGTTCGCGTCGCCGACCTGACGCAGCTCCCGCCGCAAGCGCCGCCCGAACTGCGCCTGGCTGACGTTCCGGTTCTTCTTGTCCACCAGCCGGACGTAGATCGAGCCGACGTCCACACCACCGGAGCCCGATGCGCTGCCGACCGTGGCGTAGGTGTAGCGCACCTCGGGATGCGCACGCACGCGGCGCGCAACCTGCTCGGTGACGACGCGCGTGTACTCGAGGCTCGAGCCCGGCGCCGCCTCGACGACGACGGTCGTCTCGCTGCGATCGCTCTCC
>JBJMNM010000462.1:0-2554 GCA_045804305.1 Gemmatimonadaceae bacterium
GACTCGCTGTTCAGCGGGCGGCTCCTGCTCGCGGCGCGCCGCGACCCCGCGCTGCTGCCCTACATCACGCGCGTCGTCGCCGGCGTGCCCACCTCGATCGCCGAGCTGAGCCCGGCGCTGCTCGTGGGCACGCTGCTGATCGTCTTTCCGGTCATCATTCTCGTTTCGGTCGCGGCGTCGTACGTCATCGCCGGCCGCGCCATCGAGCCGGTGGAGACGCTGATCAATGAAGTCGAGGCGATCACGGACGGCCGCTCGCTGCACCGCCGCCTTCCGTCGGACCTTGGAAACGAGGAACTCTCCCGGCTGGGCACCACGCTCAACGCCATGATCGCGCGGCTCGAAACCTCGTTCAGCGCGCTGCGCCGCTTCACCGCCGACGCGTCGCACGAGCTCAAGACGCCACTGACGGTCCTGCGGGCGGACGTGGAGCGGGCGATGCATCCGAATGCCGCGGGCAGCGAGGCCATGCAGGCGCTCGAGGAAGCGCTTCAGGAGACGGCGCGCATGGCGGACCTGGTGGACAGCCTCCTGACCCTGGCGCGCGCGGACGAGGGGCGGTTCGACATCCACCGCGAGACTACGCCGCTCGGCCCCGTGGTGCGCGACGTGTACGAGACCGCCGTGATTCTTGGCGAGCATGCCGGCCTCGACGTCTCGATGGCGGTGCTGGAGGAAGGCGTGATCGACGGCGACGCGCGCCGGCTGCGTCAGCTCTTTCTCAACCTGATCACCAACGCCATCAAGTACACGCCGAGGGGTGGGAAGGTGGAGCTCTCCCTCAGCCAGCGGGTCGGTGGGGAGATTGCCTTCACGGTGCGCGACTCGGGCATCGGCATCTCGGCCGCCGACCTACCGCACGTCTTCGACCGGTTCTGGCGCGCCGACCGGGCGCGCTCGCGTGCGAGCGAGCGCGGTGGATTCGGACTTGGACTCGCCATCAGCCAGTGGATTGCCCAGGCGCACGGAGGACGGATCACCGTGCAATCGCGGCTGGGCCGCGGGTCGGTGTTCACCGTGACCCTGCCACTTCTCTCGAGTGAGGAAGTGGCCGCGGCAGCGCAAGCACGTCGCGAGGTGCGGGAGCTACGCGAGTCGCGCGAGCCGCGCGAGTCGCGCGACGCCCAGGAGCCGAGCGACGAGACCGCTTCGGACCGCCGCACAGCCGGAGAGCCAGGACGACCGACGATATCAGAGAGTAACTCCGGCTTCACCAAATCTTAATCCGCGCCCCGTTCCCCCTGCGTCGAGCCCGAATACTTTGCATTCAGTCGTGCAGTGTCCCGTTCTCTAGCCAAGGGTAGGTTTACGCGGACATGTTCAACAATCTGATCGAATCCAAGCCGAAGAAGCAGAGATCGACCGGGGGGCTGATCATCAGCGGCGTGGTTCACGCCGTCCTGATCACTGCCGCGCTGTACGGCACGCTCCAGGCGAGCCAGGCGCTCGAGAAGCCGAAGGCGGAAAAGGTCGAGTTCGTCGACATGAAGAAGAAGGAGGAGCCGCCTCCGCCGAAGGAAGAGCCGAAGCCGATGCCGAAGGACGTGGTGGCAGCACCTCCGCCGCCGAAGGGCTTCCAGGTGCTCACCGCGCCCATCAAGGTGCCGGACGTCCTCCCCGACATCGACCTCTCCAAGAAGGTCACCGACGAAGCCGACTTCACCGGCAAGGGCGTGGCCGGTGGTACGTCGAAGGGCGTCGTGGGTGGCACGCCGGTGAACACCGACCAGCCGTACTTCGAGTTCCAGGTCGAGAAGCAGGTCTCCACGGCGCCCGGCTCCCCGCAGCCGCGTTACCCGGAGATGCTGAAGTCGGCCAACATCGAAGGTGAAGTGCTCGCGCAGTTCGTCGTCGACACCACGGGCCGCGCCGAGATGAACACTTTCAAGGTCCTCAAGTCCAGCCACGACGGCTTCACGCAGGCCGTCAAGAACGTGCTGCCGAACATGAAATTCTACCCGGCCGAGATCGGCGGGCGGAAAGTCAAGCAGATGGTCCAGCAGCCCTTCACTTTCGCGCTCACCAAGTAAGCGACCACCTTCCGGAGACTTCGCACATGGATCTCTCGATTCTCGGCCTTTGGCACCAGATGGGCAGCTTCGCCAAGGGCATCGTCATCACGATGGCACTCATGTCCATCTACTCGCTCACCATCATGGTGTCCAAGTGGTGGAACCTGCGGCTCGCGCAGAAGGAGACGCGCAAGTTCGCGCCTGAGTTCTCGCAGTTCCTCGAAGAGGACAACCTCACCGAAGCGATCAAGCTGGCGGAGAGCTACAAGAAGTCGCACGTCGCGCTGGTGCTCGGCGGCGCGCTCGGCGAAGTGAAGCCCCTCATCCAGGACGGCTCGGTCACGGTCTCCGACATCAACTCGGCGGAGCGGGCGGTCGAGCGCAACATGCTGCTCGAGATCACCAACCTGAAGCGCGGCCTCGCCGTGCTCGCCACGGTGGGCGCCACGGCGCCGTTCGTCGGACTGCTCGGCACCACGATGGGCATCATCAACGCCTTCACGGGCATGGCCGCGTCGGGCTCGGGCGGCCTGGCCTCGATC
>JBJMNM010000463.1:0-4008 GCA_045804305.1 Gemmatimonadaceae bacterium
AGTTGAACGAGAAGAGCTGCGGCGAGGGCACCGGCATCGTGGTGCCATCGTTCGGGCACTCGAAGCGATCGGTGAACCGGAGGCGCATCACGCGCTGCTGATCGAAGGGGGAGACGATCGCTTCGGTGAAGAGAACGACGGCGTCGCCGTCGCCCTCGCGGAAAGCCGTGGCCAAGGCATCGGCGAGACGGCCCCGCGTCTCTTCGCCGACCACCAGACGGTCCACGACGACGAGCAGCTCCTTCGCGAAGGTGACGTCGATGTGCTCCGTCATCAGCTCGTCGAGGTGCTTGATCACCCCGTCGACGCTGACGCGCACGAAACCCTGCGCGCGGAGGTTCTCGACCACCACCTCGTGCGAGACCTCGTCGGAGAGCTTGAGCGGCGCGGCGACGTAGAAGCGGATGCCGCTCGGAAGCCCCAGGACCGTATCGGTCACGGACTGGATGGTGTCCGGCCTGAGCTCGCGGCCGCACACCGGGCAGATGGTGTGGCCGACGCGCGCCCAGAGCAGCCGCAGATAGTCGTAGATCTCCGTCGCCGTGCCAACCGTGGAGCGCGAGGTCTTGGTCGGGTTCTTCTGCTCGATCGCGACGGCTGGTGAGAGCCCGTCGATGAGATCGACGTCGGGCTTCTCCATGCGCTCGAGGAACTGGCGCGCGTACGCGCTCAGCGACTCCACGTATCGCCGCTGTCCCTCGGCGTAGATGGTGTCGAAGGCCAGGGAGGACTTTCCCGAGCCGGAGGGACCCGTGACCACGGTGAACGTCCGCCGCGGGATCTCCAGGTCGAAGCCCTTCAGATTATGCTGCCGCGCGCCGCGGACGATGATGCGGTCCTTCATGTCCTGGCAATCTAGCGGAGTGCGGCCCGAATAAACACCGCATCCGAGGCGAGCGCGGGCGTGGAAACGCGTCGGGCCCTGCTCCCGGAGCAGGGCCCGACCATCGGATGCTGCGGCGCGCTAGAGCGTGGTGCGATTGCGCGTGGTCAGGCGATACACCCACAGGAGCAGCATGGCTCCGATGACGGCCAGCACGATGCTCCACAGCGAGAAGCCATTGAGGCCAGCACCGGTGATGAGGTTGCCGAGGAAGCCACCGATGAAGGCGCCAACGATACCGATCAACATCGTGACGATGATGCCACCCGGATCCTTCCCGGGCATGAGCGCCTTGGCGATCGCACCAGCGATCAGTCCGAGCACGATCCAAGCGAGGATACCCATAGCACTGCCTCCGAAGGTGTAAGGGGACGCCAGCGTGCGCTCCTATCGCAACGGGCGTACCAACTACGGTCGAGGGCGGCAGGAAGCCGGGCTCGAGAGTTGTACATCGCGTTAGAATTCGCCATGGCCGCCACGCTCTCACCCCATGCCGCCGACGAGGACCTGACAGCGAAACGATACGACCGGCGGCTGGTGCGCCGGCTGCTCGTGTACGTGCGTCCCTACAAGCGCCTGGTGGCCGGCGCGCTGATCCTGCTGATGACCGAAGGGCTGCTCCAGCTCGTCGGCCCGATCCTGACGCAGCGCGTGATCGACGTGGCGCTGCCCTCACGCGACGCGGGCATGGCGGGGCGCGCGGCGGTCCTGTACGCGGCGTCGCTGGTGCTGGCCTTCGGCTGCTCGTACGGCGAGACCATGCTCACGGCGCTGCTCGGTCAGCGTGTGATGCGCGACCTGCGGCAGCAATTGTTCGAGCATGTGCAGCGGCTGCCGATCGTCTTCTACGATCGCACGCCCGTGGGCCGACTCGTCACTCGCGTGACGAGCGACGTGGAATCCCTGAACGAGCTGTTCACCGCCGGCGTGGTGGCGGGACTCGGCGATCTGTTCACACTGCTCGCGATCGCCGTGATGATGATCGTGACCGACTGGCGCCTCGCGCTGGCGTCGTTCGCGGTGATTCCGCTCGTGTACCTCACCTCGCACCTGTTCCAATCGCGGGTGCGCGTAGCCTACCGCGAGATCCGCGCGCGACTCGCGCGCATCAATGCGTATCTCCAGGAGCGCATCACCGGCATGCGCGTGGTGCAGTTGTTCGGACGGGAGTCGGGAGAGACCGGCCGGTTCGCCGTGTTGAACCGGGCGCACCTCGACGCGAACCTGCGATCGATCACCATCTACGCGCTGTATTTCCCGGCCATCGAGTTCCTTACCTCGCTCGCGCTGGCGGTGGTGCTCGTGGCCGGCGCGCAGCGGGTCGGTGTGGGGACGCTCACCGTGGGTGTCGTGGCGCTGTTCCTCCAGCTCCTGCGCCGGTTCTACCAGCCGCTCCAGGATCTCGCCGACAAGTTCAACACGCTGCAGCAGGCCATGGCGGCGTCGGAGCGCATCTTCCACCTGCTCGACACACCGGTGGCGGAAGGCGTGCCGCCCGACGTCACCGCCGCGCCGCGGATCCCGCACGACGCGGCGGTGACGATCGCGTTCGAGGACGTGTGGTTCGGATATGGCGACGCGGAGGGTACCGACGAGCCGGCGTGGGTGCTGCGTGGGGTGTCGTTCGCGGCGCGTCCCGGGACGACCGTGGCGCTCGTGGGACACACGGGAGCGGGGAAGACCACGATCGTGAACCTGCTGCTTCGCTTCTACGAGCCGCAGCGCGGACGCATCACGGCCAACGGCATCGACATCCGCGACCTGCCGCTCGACGAATGGCGGCGGCTGATCGGCTACGTGCAGCAGGACATCTTCCTCTTCGCCGCCGACGTACGAGCGAACGTGCGACTCGACGCGCCACTGAACGACGCCGAAGTGATGCAGGCGGCGGCGCGCGTGGGCGCGGACCGGGTGATCGAACGATTGCCCGCGGGGCTGGACCAGGTGCTCGGCGAGCGAGGGTCGTCGGTCAGTGTGGGCGAGCGGCAGCTGCTCTCGTTCGCACGCGCGCTCGCGGCCGATCCCGCGGTGCTGGTGCTGGACGAGGCCACCAGTGCGGTCGACAGCGAGGCGGAGGCGGAGATCCAGCGCGGTCTGGCAGTGCTGATGCGAGGCCGCACGACGATCGCCATCGCGCACCGGCTGAGCACCGTGGTTGGGGCGGAGGAGATTCTCGTGCTGCACCATGGCGAGGTGCGAGAGCGCGGCACACACGCGCAGCTTCGCGCAAGGGGCGGCTTGTACGAGCGACTCTATCGCCTGCAAGCGGGTGAGGCGCGAGACGAGGAAACGGCCTCGGCGACGCTTGCCAGCCTTCCGGGCGGCGGGTAGTTTCCGCCGCATCGGGTCCCTGGCGCTCCCGGCGCGAGACCGACCGCGTCGTCCGCGCCCCAGTGGAACAGCGCTTCGCCCCGCCATGCCCGTCCTGCAGCTCAATGATCAGCAGTTCCCGCTTCAGGCGGGCACAACACGCGTCGGCGCGGGTGGGGGAGCGGATATCTCGCTTCCCGGCGACCCCGGGCTGGGCGTGCAGGCCATCATCGATCGCACGAGCGACAAGACGGCGATCGTGCGACGGGCGAGTCCCGCCGCACAGGTTCGCGTGAACGGCGTGCTGCTCGGCGCCGAGCCGACGCCCTTGATCCACGGCGACAAGCTCGAGATCGTGGGGCTCGAGCTCCGGTTCGCGGACGATGCCAAAGGGGGCGCCACGCAGTTCGTGACCGCGAGCGAGATTGCCGCGATGGCGGGGACGAAGCGCTCGGGGAACGCGCGGCCCACCACCGCGTCGGGCGGACGGCTCGTCTCGCTGGTCGACGGCAAGGAGTACACGGTTCCAGCCGCCGGCATCGTGCTGGGGCGCGACGCTTCCTGCGACGTGGTGGTCGCGGAGAACGAAGTCTCCCGCCGCCATGCCGAGATCGCGCCGAGCGAGCAGGGGTACGTGGTGCGCGACATGAGCGCGAACGGCGTGTTCGTGAACGGGGAACGGGTGCAGGGCTCCCAGCGGCTCGCGCGCTCCGACGTGGTGCGCGTCGGCGGCGAGGAGTTCCGCTTCTATGCCGATCTGCTCGCGCAAGGACCGACCCCCGCGGCGGCCATTCCGGCCACGCCCGCACCGGCGC
>JBJMNM010000464.1:0-2793 GCA_045804305.1 Gemmatimonadaceae bacterium
CGGCGCGGCCGCGGCCGACGGCGCGGTGGCCCACAGCGGAGCGGTCCCTCATCGGGCGACGAGTCGGTGGGCGGCGGCGCCGAAGACACGAGCGCCGCCTGAGCTACCTGTCGCTCTCGCGTCCGTATGGGGCACGCGACGGAGCGCCCATCATCCGCGCGGTCGATCCGGCGATCTTCGTTCGGCGCTACTACGGCGACTGCCTTGGGTGCAGCTTCTGCCACGATGCCTGCTGCCAGCATGGCGTCGACGTTTCGATTGTGGAACGCGATCGCATCCTCGCGCGAGCAGATCTCCTGGAGCCGATCGTCGGCCGGCCGCGTGCGGGCTGGTTCCAGGGAGCGGTCGTGCAGGACGAGGATTTTCCGGGCGGCGCCGCGACGCGGACTGCGGTCGTGAACGGCGGCTGCGTCTTTCGGCGCCGCGATGCCCGCGGCTGTGCCTTGCATGGCTTCGCGCTCGATCGCGGCGACGACTATCACGCCATCAAGCCGATGGTGAGCGCGCTCTTTCCCGTCACCTTCGGCGGCGGCGTGCTCGTCTGCTCGGAGGAGCTGACGGACGAATCACTGATCTGCGCGGGTGAGGGACCGACCGCGTACGAGATGGCGCGCGGGGAGATCGAGCACTATTTCGGCGGCGCGCTCGTGGCGGAGCTGGACGCGCTCGCCGTCAACGCTCAGCAGCGCTGACGCCTCACTCCATCACGCCGAGCGATTGGTTCTCCGTCCCGCCGGGAGGCGGGGAGCGATTCTGCAATGCCTCGCGCACGCGGGCCAGGAAGGCGGCGGGCCCAGCGTCGTCGGGGAGCGACCGCAGGATGTTGAGTGCCTCTTCGCGAGACACCATGAGGCCGGCGGGAAAGCTGTGCAAATCCACTCCGATCCGCTCGAACTCGGCCAACAACTCTTCGAATCGTCTCTCGTCAGTCATCGGTGTCGGGTTCGCGCCAAACGACATCGCTCGCGCTGCGACGGCGCACGGCTGGCGTTCAGCTGTCGCCCTTCGTCGGGTCCCTTCCTGAGATTGCGCACATCGTGAAAGCGCGCAAGATGCCTGCCAAGCAACCTGTTGCAGAAAAGGCGACCCAACCGGATCGCCTTTTCGTCACAACGACTTACGTAAGTGCCGCGTCCGCTATGGACGCGGCCCGGGCGCGCCGGCACCCGGCGCGGTCCACAGATTGTTGTCGCGGTTGAGGTCCGGCAGCCGCTTGTCCGGATCCAGATCGATGCGGCTCAGCGTCTTTCCGCGGAACGAGTAGGTGCGCAGGTAGCGACGGGAATTCGTGCTCCATACCTCAGCCGGGTAGTCGAAGGACTCGGTCGAGCCGTCGCTGAACGAGAAGCGTGCGTGGATGGGCAGCACGCCGCGCGCGTGGTTGCCGTACTGCACCACGACGTTCTGCACGTCGCCATTGCGCGTCGTGGCCACCGTGTCGATTGCCTGGTCGAAGTGCGGGTTCTCCGTGAACCACTCGCGCCAGAACCAGTCGAGCCGCCTTCCGCCCACGTCCTCCATAGTACGATAGAAGTCCGCGGGCGACGGATGCCTGAACGCCCAGCGCTCGATGTAGCTGCGGAACGCGTCGTCGAACGCCTCGGGCCCCATGATCTCCTGCCGCAGAAGCTGAAGGCCCACGCTCGGCTTCACGTACGCGCTGAGGCCGAGGAGCCGCGGATCGATGCGGTCCGGCATGATGTCGATCGGCTGGTCGGCGTTCGCCTTCATCGCGCCTTCCACGTACGTCCGCTCGCCGAGGGCGCGCGCCATCTGATCGCCCCGCTCCGGGTAGCGGCGCGCTTCGCTGAACGTGTTGATGAAGGTGTTGAACCCTTCGTCCTGCCACATGTGCACGCGCTCGTTGCTGCCGACGAGCATCGGGAACCAGTTATGCCCCGCTTCGTGGGTGACGACGTTGTACAGGTCGTACTTGTCCTCGCTCTTCGCTTCCATGATCAGCATGGGATACTCCATGCCGCTGATCGGCCCCTCCACCGCGCTCATCTGCGGCCACGGGTACGGGAACCAGCGCGTGGAGTACTCGTCGATCGACATGTGCACCTGATCGGCCGCGTCCTTCCACGGCTCGATGGCCGTCGGGCGATAGTACGCCTGGGTGAGAATCCCCCGCCAACTGCTCGCATCCCACAGATATTCCGGCGACGCGGCCCACGCGACATCGCGCACGTTCTTCGCCGAGAATTTCCACGTCAACATCCCGTTCCGCGTGGGGCGCGCCGCGCCCGACTGAATGTCCGCCAGCGTGACGATGTTCACCGGCTTGTCCGATCTGGCCGCCTGCGCGAGCCGACTGATGATCGCCGGCGTGAGCACGTCGCGCGGGTTCGTGAGCTGGCCGGTGCTGGCGACCGTGTAACCCGCGGGCACGGTGAGCTCCACGGTGTAGTCGCCGTACTCGAGGTAGAACTCGCCCTGTCCCAGGTATGGCTCCGTGTTCCAGCCGCGGAGGTCGTCGTACACGTTCACGCGCGGATACCACTGCGCGAGCTCGTACAGCGGACCCTCGCGGCCCATCCGATCGGCGCCGTGCTCGGGAACGAGGAAGTGCCACGCAACGTCGAAGGTGGCGACTCTGCCGGGTGCGAGCGGCTCGGCGAGATCGACCTTCATGACCGTGCCATTGTCGCGCCGCTTCAGCGCGACGTGCCGGGCGTTGCGTCCTCCCAGCACCTGCTCGAACTGCGTCACCACGTCGCCGCCCTCGAACCCGCGCGCACCGAAGCGCGAGTCCTGCGGGAAGATGAAGGAGTTGAGCGACTTGTCCTTGAA
>JBJMNM010000465.1:0-3711 GCA_045804305.1 Gemmatimonadaceae bacterium
CACAGGCGCTGCTCGCCCGCGACGTGATCGTGGACTATCGTCCGGGCGCCGGCATCCGCGTCGCGCCGCACTTCTACACGAGCGACGCGGAGCTCGAAGCGGCCGTCGAGGCGATCGACGAGATCCTCGCGAAGCAGCTGTGGAAACGGTACACTCACGAGAAACTGGTAGTAACGTGAAGGACGTGAGAGGGTGAAAGGGTGAGACCGTGAACAACCAGGTCACACCGCCCCAGCTCTCACGCTCTCACCCTCTAACGCTCTCACGCCAAGAAATGCCCCCCGCCCCCTCCAGGCTTCGCAAGGCGTACATCAACCTCGAGCATCCCGTGGTCGTGCTCCGCTTCGAGGACGGCCATGAGATCCGTGTACCCAAGGGCAGGGTAAAGACCTTCGACGCCTACGGCGGGGAGATCATCAAGATCGTGGCGATCTACGATCCGACCTCGGCCGAGCGGGAGCTGCTCGAGGCCGTGCGCGCGGACGAGCTGCCCGACGCCGAGCCGCACGAGACGCGATGAGCACGGCACGGCGGCTCGCGTTGCTGGTCACGCTGCTCACGGCTCCCGCCTGCGCCACGGGACAGGGGCCCAAGCCGACGGGAACGGCGTCCATCGTATTCGCGCGCGCCGACACGGCGGCTCTGCGCCGCACGCTCGATTCGCTCGCCAGCCAGCACCACGGCGTGGTGGGCTACACGGTGCACAACGTGGATACCGGCGAGCGGCTCGAGCGCCGCGGCGACGAGACGTTCTCCACGGCGAGCCTGATCAAGGTGGCGATCCTCGTCACGGTCTACGATCTCGTGGACAAGAAGCAGCTCGGGCTCGACGATCCGCTCACCGTGCTCAAGATCGACAAGGTGCCGGGCTCCGGGCAGCTCCAGTTCCTGCACGACAACGCGGTGATCACGGTGCGGGATGCCGCGTGGCTCATGAGCACCCTGAGCGACAACACGGCGACGAACCTGCTGCTGGACCGCATCATCATCCGCCGCGTGTGGGACAAGATGGAGAAGCTCGGCCTCCCGCACACCAAGGTGCACTCCAAGAGCTTTCTGCGAATCGCGAGCGTGGCCATGGACAGCTCGGTGAAGTACGGGCTGGGCGTCACCACGCCCAACGAGATGGCGCGGCTGTTCGCGCTGCTGGCCGAGGGGAAGGCGGTGAGCCCGGCGGCCGACAGCGCGATGCTCGACATCCTGGCGCACAACGAGGATTACACGAAGCTGCAGCGGTACGTGGAAGGGCTCGACGTGCCCCACAAGACGGGGGACACGGACCAGGTGCGGACCGAGTGCGCGCTCTTTCCCCTGCAGTCGCGGGTCGCGGCCTGCGTGCTCACGAAGGAGAATCAGGACAAGCGCTACAACATCGACAACGAGGCGCAGGTGATGATGGCGCACATGGGCGATGCGATCTCGCGCGCCTGGCCACGCCGCCCCGTGCCGCCGCCGGCTCCGTGATTCGACCACCCTCCGACGCCGCGGCACGCGAACTGCGCTCTGACGGGCACGCGGGTAGAGACGCAGGAAGGGAGGGACCCGTGAGTACCCGTGACGGTGGGGACCGTCACGAGGCGCGCCGGAGCGCGGACGGCTAGCTTTGCCAGCCATGTCCGCGCTTCGTGTTTCTGCCATCGCCGCCGCCGCCCTGGCGCGCCGACAGCCGGTCGTGGCCCTCGAAAGCTCGGTGCTCGCGCAGGGGCTGCCCATTCCCGCCAACCGCGAGGCCGCCGAGCGGATGACCGACGCCGTCGTTCGATCGGGCGCCGTGCCGGCCATTACCGCCGTCGTGGACGGCCAGTGCACGCTCGGTCTCGAGCCACCGGAGCTCGAGCGCTTTCTCAAACGCGACGGCGTTCGGAAGGTGGCTGCGCGCGATCTGTCGGTGGCCATGGCGCAACGCACCGATGGTGCCACGACGGTGGCGGCATCGTTGGTCATTGCTGGCGCTGCTGGCGTCCCAGTTTTTGCCACCGGAGGCATCGGGGGCGTCCATCGCGATGCGCCGTTCGACGAGTCGGGAGACCTTGTGGAGCTGGCGCGGTCTCCCCTCGTCGTCGTCTGTGCGGGCGCCAAATCCATCCTCGATCTTCCGGCCACGCTGGAGCGGCTCGAGACCCTGGGTGTGACGGTCGTGGGCTATCGCACGGACGAGCTACCCGGCTTTTTCACCCGCACCACTGGACTGCGGCTCGGGGCCCGAGCCGAGAGTGCCGAGGAAATCGCTCGGATATATCGCGGGTCGCTGGCGCTCGGCCGGAGCCAGGCGGTTTTGGTGGTTCAGCCACCTCCGGCGGACCTCGCGCTGCCGTCCGAGCTGGTGGACGGGGCCGTAGTGACCGCGCTCGAACACGCGCGTCGCTCTGATATACGGGGTGCGGGCGTGACCCCCTTTCTCCTGGCCGCCGTGGAGCGTGCCACCGGAGGACGATCGCTTCGCACCAATCTCGGATTACTGGAGGAGAACGCCGCGCTCGCCGCCACAATCGCCGTCGCGCTCGCAGACATCGCGCCGCCGGCGAATTGATCCGCACGGGCGCGCCCAATGCACTTTCACCCCATGTCGAGGTGCCAAGCAGTTGAACTTGTCGCGCACGCTATGGTACAATAGGGCAACCCTCACGAGCTGGAGGCTTCGGTACCCATGCCCACTCCGTTCCTGAGCTCCGAAGAGTACGACGAGCGCGCCCACCAGCTGTACAACGAAGGCCAGTACGACGATGCCCTCTCCGTGCTGCGTGAAGGGCTGGCGCTCTATCCGAACTCGGTCGAGCTGCACATCGGCGTTGGGTATGCTCGGCTCGCGCGCGAGGAATATGCCTGGGGCCGTCGCAGCTTCGAGGAAGCGCTCGTGCTCGAGCCGGAGCACGAGGATGCGCTCGCCGGCCTCGGTGAGACGCTGCTCAAGTTCGGTCTCGAGGAGGCAGCGCTCCGCTGCTTCCATCGTACGCTCGAGCTCGGCTATGCCGACGACCTCGACCTGATGCTCCAGATCGGCCGCGCGCTCTTTCGCGAGGCCTCGAGCCGCGACCGGCGCGAGCTGTTCACCGCAGCCCAGGAATTCTTCGAAGTCGCCGTGCAGCAGGCGCCCGACAGCGCCGAGGCGATCGCCTGCGTGGGGTACGCGCAGCATCGGCTCGGGGAGGATGATGGCGCGGTCACGTCGCTCCGCAAGTCGCTCCAGGCCGACAACGAGCACATGGAAGCGCGCATCTATCTCGCGAACATCATGTACGATCGAGGCGACTACGATGCCTCGCTCTACCACTTCGAGCGCACCACGCCCGAGGACCACTGGGACGAGCTGGGCATCTGGCGGCTGATCGAGCTGAAGCGCTCGGCGCACAAGCTCGCCGAGCATGCACCGGAGCTGAAGCCGTGGGAGGAGCGGCTCACGGAGCTCGGCGGTGAGCTGGACGACATCGACGAGCTGTTCATCGAAGTGGACGGGGCGCTGGCCGGGGACGGCGAGGTGGAAGTGGCGCGTGGGCAGCTCGAGCTGTTCGGCACGCTCCTGTCGTCGCTCGCGGACTCCAAGGCAGGGGATGCGACGCCGGCCGATGTCGTGGAGGTCGACAGGCATATCGTCGTCACGACCTCGGGTGAACGGGTGACCGGTTCGTGGGAGGAGATCGTGCGCTCGCTGCACCACGCGGACGTAGAGGGGCTGCAGGATCGCACCGTGACGGACTTCATGGCCCGCATGGC
>JBJMNM010000466.1:0-6534 GCA_045804305.1 Gemmatimonadaceae bacterium
GGCGAGAATCCGCAACTCGTCGCCCAGCTCGGTTCGGCCTTCATCCGTGGCATTCAGGACAATGGGATGCTGGCAACGGGAAAACACTTTCCGGGACACGGTGACACCGAGCAGAACTCCCATCTGGAGCTCGCGCGCGTCAATGCGTCGGCGGCACGCCTCGACAGCGTGGAGCTCGTCCCATTCCGCGCTGCCGTTCGCGCCGGCGTGCGCGGGATCATGACCTTCCACGGCTCGTTGCCCGGCCTGGACACCTCGTCGCTCCCCGCCACGCTCAATCCGCGCATCATGACCGACCTGCTGCGCAGGCAGATCGGCTTCCGAGGCCTCCTCTTCACCGACGCGCTGGACATGAACGGCGTCCTCGGGAAGATGACGATGGCGGAGGTGACGCAGCGCGCCGTCCTGGCGGGAAATGACGTACTCCTCATGCCGACGGACATCGCCGGGGCGATCGATGCCGTGGTCGACGGTGTGCATCGCGGTCTCTTTCCCGAATCGCGGATCACCGAGTCGGTTCGCAAGCTGCTCATCGCCAAGCAGGAGATGGGACTCGGGCGCCAGCGGTTCACCGATCTCCAGGCCTTGCGGTCGGTTGTCGCGGACAGTGCGAGCCTCGCGGTTGCCCGCTTGGCGGCAGAGCGTGCGATCACGCTCGTGAAGGACTCGCTCGGGTTCGTGCCTTTCGGCCGGATGCCACGTGGGTCGCGCGTTGTCAGCGTGACGATCGCGCCGCGGACCGACCTCGGCGCCGGCGTTGCCTTCAACGCCGAGCTCGCACGGATATTCCCATCCCTGCGAGCGCTCTCCCTCACGACCGACCAGGTATTCGACGCCACCGCGGCGGTGGCCGCGCCTGGCCAGACCGGCCAGGCGGCGACGTATCTCGCGAGTCCTCAGCCGCGGCTCGTACCCGCACTGGTCGAGAATGCGCTGCGCGGCGCGCAGGGAGCGGATCTCGTAATCGTCTCCTCGTACTTCGGGGCGAGCTCCTCGACCTCACGACTCTCTGCGCCGGAAGGAATGTCCGATCTGATCAACGGACTCCAGAAGGCTGGCGCACACGTTGTCCTCGCGACGTTCAGCAATCCGTACCTCGCGCAGGATCTACCGTCGACGCCAGCGTATCTCGTGGCGTGGGGGAGCGCTCCCCTCGTGCAGCGCGCCGCCGCTCGCGCATTGCTCGGCTTGGCGCCGGTCGGAGGTCAGCTTCCCATCACCATTCCATCAGTCGCGCCGTACGGTGCCGGATTACGACGCGAAGCGTTGCCAGCGACGGCTGTACCCGCCGGACCCGCCACTCCGTAGCACACGATTCCGCGCATCATCGACGCGCGTGGTCATCGCTCGCCAGCCCGGTTTTTGCGCGAGACGCATCAAGGTGCGCTTCTCGCACGCGCTGCAAACCGGGCACTTCGTCCGTTGACGGCGCTGCTCGCTGGCGGTATATCAGCACTACCGCCGGCGATGAATTCTGGACGAGTTGCTACCAAATTCGATCGGCGATGAAAGTGCGCTATTGACATTAGTGACATTTTGTTACTAATTCGCGTCTTATGCGCGAGCGCCTGCCACCCTTGGTAAAGCCAGCGGTCCGAAAGATCACGCTGGCAGTCGACGTGGTGGTGCTCTCGCCGCGCGCCGAGACGCTCGCCGTGTTGCTCGCACGGAGCGCGCCCGGTGGACGCGAGCGGTGGTCACTCCCATGGGATGCGCCGCTGCCTGGCGAGGCGTTCGAGGATGCGGCGTCTCGGATCACCGAGGCGGCGCTTGGCTCCGCCCCCGCGCTGCTCGAGCAGGTGGGTGCCTTCGCCGACGCGCGGCGTCACCCTGGTGACGCGGACGTCTCGGTCGGCGTCGTGGCCCTCACTCCACCGGCCGAGTTGTCATCGCTCGCGAGCGCGGAATGGTTTTCCCTGGCGGCACTCCCATCACTGTCCCCGCGGCATCGCGCCATCGTCGATCGCGCCACGACCGTGGTGCGTCAGCGGGTGGATCAATCGCCGCTCGCCTTTCGACTGCTGCCGCCGACATTCACGCTCAGCGACCTGCAGGGAATCTACGAGCTCCTGTTGGGGCGCCGCCTGCACAAGGCGAGCTTCCGTCGCGCGCTACAGGCCAGCTATCTCGTCGAGCCCACCGACGAGTGGCGGAGCGAGGGCCGCGGGCGACCCGCCCAACTATTCCGCTACGCCCCGCGGAAGCGGCGAGGCGCACGGCGAGGGGTCCGATTCGATCTGTTCACCGAAGGATGACGAACGATCGATACCGTCACGGTACCCGACCGGCGCCATGCCAGACTTGCGTTCTGGCACATTAGTCGCAATATGTTATTTAGGTCAAATGCGGAGCATCGATGCTCGACTATCTCGATAGCCTGTGCGCCGCGCTACTCGCCCGGAACGGCACCGAGATCCGACGTCTTCTGCGGCATCCTCTCGCTCGCGCGCTGCCGCGCCGCGTGCGCGAGGAAGGCTATGCCATCGCACGAGCGGGCCCGGAAAGTCTTCGGGCACCCGTGCAGACGCTCCATTTCTACCACCAGACGCTTCATCTCCTCGGTGCGCGACCGGCCAACCGGAGCGAGGCAGGCGTAACCGGGGGCGCTGAGCGCACCGGCGAAGAACGGCAGATCGAGATACCACTCCCTCTCCGCGCTGCCGGCGGCTGATCCTCAGTCGGCGCGCTGTCGCGTCGATTGGAGCCGCAGAAGATTCCGTGCCAACGCCGCGTTGTCCTGCGCGAGCCGGAACAGCTCCGACATCAGCTCATCACGGTCGTCCCTCGCGAGCTCCGCGATCACCGGAGCGCGATGTCCGGATCGCCGCGCCGGATCGACGCGCCGCTCCATGACGACCCGTCCCCGGTGCGCTCGCGTGCCCGGCTCGCCGTCGCTCGGCGCGTGCGTCGAGTCCAGTTCGACTTCGACGTAGCCGCCGCCAGGCATCGGGCGCCGGTAGAGCGTGTCACCGGGCTGACCGTCATGCGCGGCGCGTGCGTCCTGTTGCTGGTCCAGCATGTGTCCCTCCGGCTCGACCGCGTCTCGTGCTCCCGCGTCGCGGCGGGGGCGCCACGGCCGCGTCCTGCAACGTCGCCATCGCGCGCGCGCGCGCTCGCGCGCTGGGTCGCGTGGCGATCGCCTCTCCCCACAGATCCCCAGTGCGCGTCAGACGCGCCGGCATGTTCTTCACCGTGAACGTCTCGATCCGCAGTCGACCTGTCAGTTCGCTCGCGCGCAGCGGCGCCGATACCGACGCTGCGGGCTTGGCCCGCACGCTATACGGCGCCGCCATGCTCTTTCCGCGCGCATTCTGCAGTGCGTCGACGTAGATGCTGCCCTTCGGACGTGCCTTCACGCCTCGCTCGAGTGTTGCACGCTCGGGATTGGTCGCCACGACCGCCTCCGCGAGTCGAAGCGCCAGGTCCGCCGAGGTCTCATAGGTCGTCCGAGGCGGGAGCGGGAGCACGATGTGGATACCGCTCGCCCCCGACGTTTTCACCGCGACGGTGAGCCCGCACTGGTCCGCGATGCGCACCACGTCGCGCGCCAGCGCCGCCACATGTGCGAATGGCACGTCGTCTCCTGGATCGAGATCGATCAGGCACCAATCGGGCGTCGCGATATCGTCCACGCGCGAGAGCCAGGGATGCACCTCGATCGCTCCGAGCTGCACGGTGTAGAGCAGCGTTGGCAGGTCGCCGCCAATGATGCGTGGCTTCTCCCCGAGATCCACCGTGTCCAGCGTCTCGACGCGAACCACGTCGGGCACGTGCTCGCCCGCGCTCTGCTGGAAGAACATCGGCCCGCCCACGCCGTCCGGATGCCGCTGCAGCACCAGCGCGCGCCCTTCGATCTCCGGCAGCAGCATCGGGGCGACACGCGTGTAGTAGCGCATCAGATCGCCCTTCGTGACGCCTGCCTTCGGGAAAAACGGCTTGCCCAGGCTCGACACGTGAAGCGTCTCGCCGCGATTGAACGAGAGCTCGCCTTCACCCCCCGCGCGCTCGAGCGCGCGCAGTTGCGCCTCGACGTCCGTGAAGTCCACGGAGCGTTTACGCGGCGTCATTCGCGATCTCGCCGGTACCCCAGCGCTGCAGGCTGACACTCTCGATCGTCACGTCGCGCGCCGCCTTGTCGTCGCGCACGCCCAGGAAGATCGGTTGACGCAGTTTGCCGTCAGCCGTCCACTCGGCGAATTTCACCTCGACGACGACCTTCGGCGCGACCCAGTGCGCGGGTTCGTTCGTTCGAGGAGTTTCCGAGAAGGGTGACGTGCGTCGCTCGATCTTCTCGAGCTGTGCACGCATGGCGCGAAGCCCTTCCCGATCGAATCCCCCGCCCATGTGCCCCACATACTGGAGTCGACCGGCCGCGTCATGCGCCCCGAGTAGCAGCGCGCCGAGAAATGGCCTCGTCTTCCGTGGCTCCGTAAAGCCGCCCACCACGAACTCGGCTCGGAATTGCAGCTTCAGCTTCAACCAATCGTCGGAGCGCGAGCCAGCTTGATACCGTGCGTCCGTGCGCTTGGCGATGACTCCTTCCCATCCAGCGCGCCGCGCTCGAGCGAGCATGGTCGCGCCCCGCGCGCTCGTCTCGCCCAGGACGAGTGAGGAGTCGTCGACGTCGCTCGCAGCGGCGAAGAGCGCTGCGAGGCGCTCGCGCCGCTCGTGCCACGGTCGATTCATCAGCGGTGTGCGTCCCTCGCGAAGCAGATCGAACGCGACCAACGTGGCCGGCGCATCGACGACGAGCCGCGCGATCTCCTCGGCATTCTTCAGGTGCATGCGGCCCTGCAGCGGCTGAAATCCGCTCCTCGACAGGGCATTCTGCGTTGCGCGCCGCCCTCGCCGGCGCGCGACGATCTCACCATCCAGAACGACGGAGCGGCCGGCATGCGTCGCCAGGGAGCGGAGGGCGCTCACGACCTCCGGGAATTGCGCGTGCTTGTCCCTGCCGTTTCGGGTCAGCAGTCGCACGTGGCGCAACGATGCCTCCGCGAGCACGCGCATGCCGTCGTACTTCGGCTCGTACGTCCATCCCGCTCCGCTGGGCATGGCATGCCCCAGCGTGGCGTACATCGGCTCGGTGAGCGCCGCGCGCTTTCTCGACACGAGCCCGCGAGCGGCAAGAGGAGTGCCGGTTTCCGTGCCCGAGTGCACGCTCTCCGCTGTTGTGATGCCCAGTCCGTATGATATGCACAAACGCCCGGGACGATGTCCCGGGCGTTGGCAGAGTTCGAGTCGATGCGAGCCTGCTAAGCAGGCATTGGATCAGCTCGTCTTAGTCACGTCGGCCGCTTGCGGCCCCTTCTGACCCTGGACGATCTCGAACTCGACTTTGTCCCCTTCTGCCAGCGACTTGAATCCATTCCCCTGAATGGCGCTGAAGTGCACGAAGACGTCAGGACCTCCTTCACGCGAGATGAAACCGAAACCCTTCGCGTCGTTGAACCACTTCACCGTGCCGTTGATGCGAGCCATGAACCGTACCTCGTACCGAGCTATGGAGCCTGATCGCGCGTGCGAGGGGATGGGCCGGTCGCCGGCCGCCGCTCGTCCCACGTGATCCCTGTGATGCCCCGTCGCGCCAATGGTTCGGCTCTCGGGGCGGGACGTATCCCAGCAATCGGGCAAGTTTTGTGCACACGACGACTTGCGGTCGCGCACGCCGGTGCAGGAACGCGAAAACGGGGCCGAGGTCGGCCCCGTCTCCGCGGGTAGGCACTTCGTGTGATGACCTGCCTTGAAGGTGCTGGTGGTTACGCAGCGCCTGCGATGTAGCGTGCGACCCGGCCGCACTCGCGGCACTGCAGGGTCACCTGCGATCGCGGCGGAGGCGGGAAATCGTCAGGAGTTCGTTCGATTTGCCCAGAGCAGGACGGACAGCTCAGAGGCGAGCCGTTCCGATCGTTGGCGATCAAGTGGAGCGCTTGCACTGGGTTATACGTAGCCGGGCGCGGCTTGCGCATTGGCCCTCCAGAATGTTGTCGAACTACCCGGAGATCGAGGCGCCGGGCCGCCCTGACGAATAGTAACCCTCTAAGTGCCTAAAGCACAGTGGGGCATCGTCTTGCGAACCAGATTGCGCGTGATCCTGACTGCCGGGCTCGGCATGCTGTGTGCCTGTGGACCACGGGCGCACATTCCGCCACGACCAGTGGTCGTCGTGGGCGCGCTCCCCGACTCGGACAGCGTTGCCAGGCTCGCGCATAGACTCGCGCCCCTTCTTTACCTCCAGCGCGACGAATGGTTCCCTCTCGACCGGGCGGTCGCCGTCGTCCATCCGAGTCGGCCGATCATCGCCTACCACTTGCTCTGGCGCGACGACGTGCACGGCGCCTGGATTCCGCACACCGTGCCAACCGACGAGGAGATCGTCTGGGTGGGATACGACCCGAGCGGAGCGCCGACCGACATCTGGACCTACTGGCACGGTAAGGTGCTGCACGCCGACTGGCGCCATCGGGGTACGCCGGCGATCGACGTCCAGTGGGGCAAGCACGGTTCGCTGCCGCGCGGCATCATCGAGAGTGA
>JBJMNM010000467.1:0-3549 GCA_045804305.1 Gemmatimonadaceae bacterium
CCGGGCCAGAAATGCTTTGACGGTGCGGGAGAGAATGGGGAGCGCCACGCTCGCCCCGGTGAGCCGGAAAGAAGTGATCGAGCACTCGGCCACCGCGACACCATCGATTCGCCACAGATCCCTCACCCCGCACCCCCAAAGTTGTTCGGCCCTGCCACTCGGAGCGTTGGCGGTACATGGAGTCGATCCGCTGATCCGTTGTGATCCGAACCTCCGACGGTCTCGAGGGACTGACCCGAGCGGCTGTTCCCCGAGAGCGAGGGGCTGGCCCGAGCGGCAGTCCTCTGCGTCCTCTGCGTCCTCTGCGTCCTCTGCGTCCTCTGCGTCCTCTGCAGTCGAAGCAGTCGAGGCAGTCGAAGTTCTCTTCCCTGGCTTGCAGAACGACGAAGGGCGGAACGGCATTCGCCGTCCCGCCCTTCACTCCACGATGCGCTCAGCTCAGCGGGAACTGATTACACGGCGGAGGACAACTGGTTCGCTACTCGGTTCAGTACAAATTCAGTCCGAGAATGATCGGCACGTAGCTCGCCCGTTCGTGCGGCATGAACGTCGTCACGAACCGCGACTCGAGGAAGACTTCCGCCGCGCCGAGTGCCCACGACACGCCGCCGCCTGCGTTCAGCGCGAATCGCGTCAGCGACTCGGATGTGCTGGTCGGAGTCGTCGCGTCGTTGAACTCGGGATTGCTGAGCGCAAAGGTGTTGTTGTAGTTCCGGAAGTGGTTCACTCCGGCGCCGCCCACCGCGTACAGGCCGCTGGACGGTCCAACCCAGCCGCGCGTGAGCGGGATGCGAAGCTTCGCGTCGGCGATCGCGGAATAGATCTGCGGATCGGCCACCGGCAGGAACGCGGTGGTCGTGCCCGTGTTGCGGAAGCTGTTTCTCGCGTCCAGCCGCGTGTAGCCCAGATTCAGGCGGAAGCCGAGGGGTGAATAGAGCGCATCGTAGCCGATCGGTACCTGGATCGCGTAGCCCGTGTTGTACGCGTTGTTGATCGACTCGGTGGGAATCCCCGCGCCACCGCCCACGCCGATGTACCACCCGTTGCCGTAGCGCCACCGCCGCACCACTGGCGACTCGACCCGTGTATATACGGTCGTCGACTCGGTCCTGGTGACCACCGGCGCGGGTTCCGGCGCCGGAGCCGGAGCCGGTGCCGGCGTGCTGTCCCGAACCGTGGAGTCGGGCACGACGGGCTCCTTCGAGACCGGGATTCGTGTCGTGGAGCGCGTGCGCCGCGTTCTCGTTTGCGCATCCGCCGTGGTCGCCATGACCGCGCCGAGCGCGACGATGGCCAGCACACGTGAGCGCGTCAGTCCTGTACGCATCAATGCCTCCGATAACCTCCGCTCGTCAGGTCTCCCCCATGGCGGTGAATGGGGTGGGGACCGCGCGTCTCGAGCATTCCGAGTCACGCCCCACTCGACGCACATCGTCGAGGACTCGACCTTCTCGGCAACGCGCATGCCGGCACCGTATCTTGTGATCTGCATCACGCGATGAGTGTGGTGTAGTGGCGCGCATGGATTCATATTTTCCGCGCCCTCTCGTTCGACGACTTCATGACCGGAGCGCAGCCTCATGCGGACAGTGTGGTCCCTCTCACTCATTACCGTGGCGAGCGTGACGGCGTGCGCGGCCGCGTCGCGTACGCTGCCGCCGGCGAATGGCGTCACCTGGCAGACCGCACCGGCGGCTGACGAAGCCGCCATCGTGGCGCTGTTCGACTCGACGGCCGCCGGTTGGAATCGCGGCGACCTCGCCACGTACATGTCGGCCTATGCCGACTCGGCAACGGGCAACGGCGCTGGCGACTTCGACCGCGGCAAGGCGGCGATCGAGCGCACCATGCGCGCCGGCTTCTGGAAGAACGGCAGGCCGGCACAGACGCTCCGCTACCAGGATCTCCGCGTGCGGATGCTCGGCCCGGACCACGCGCTCGTGAACGGAAAGTTCGTGCTGAGCGGAGCCGGGCGGCCCGATCGAACCGGCTTGTTCTCCACGGTGTGGGCGCGTACGCGCGAAGGCTGGCGAATGATCAACGACCACTCGGGCTGACCACATGAAGCGATACCTCGCACTCATCGTACTCCTCGCGCTCGCACGCGCCACACCGGTCGCGGCTCAGCAACCGTCTGCCCCTGAGCTCGGCCGCTGGCAGCAGCACGCGCGCAACGTCACGATCACCCGCGACGACTGGGGTATTCCCCACATCGCCGGACGGTCGGATGCCGATGCCGTGTTCGGGCTGATCTACGCACAGGCCGAGGACGACTTCAACCGCGTGGAGACGAACTATCTCAACGCGATGGGGCGCCTCGCGGAAGCGGAGGGCGAAGCCGCCGTGTATCGCGACCTTCGCATGAAGCTGTTCATCGACCCCGACTCCATGAAGGCCACGTACGCGGCAAGCCCGGCGTGGCTGCAGGCGTTGATGGACGCGTGGGCCGACGGCTTGAACTACTACCTCTACCGGAATCCGGGCGTGAAGCCGCGCGTGATCGCGCGGTTCGAGCCGTGGATGGCCCTCACCTTCAGCGAGGGCAGCATCGGCGGCGACATCGAGCGCGTGAGCCTCACGCAGCTCGAGGCGTTCTACGGGAGCCGCGCCGAAGCCCGGCAATCCACTGGTGGCAGCGGCGGCCGGGAGGGTGACTACCAGGAGCCGTCGGGCTCGAACGGCATCGCGATTGCGCCGACGAATACGGTCAATCACCACGCGTTACTGCTCATCAACCCACATACGTCGTTCTTCTTCCGCGCCGAGGTACAGGTGACGAGCGACGAGGGGCTGAACGCATACGGCGCTGTCACGTGGGGCCAGTTCTTCGTCTATCAGGGCTTCAACGAGCGCGCCGGCTGGATGCACACCTCCAGCGGCGTCGATGCCGTGGACGAGTACCTCGAAACGGTGTCGAAGCAGGGAGATGGATTCTCCTACCGCTACGGCACCGGCGAGCGACCACTCATGACGTCGCGCATCGTCGTGCCCTATCGCACCGCGAGCGGCATGGGTCGCAAGGAGTTCACGGTCTACCGTACGCATCACGGCCCGGTGGTTCGCACGCTGAATGGAAAGTGGGTCAGCGTGCGGCTGATGCAGGAGCCGCTCAAGGCACTGATGCAGTCGTACTCGCGCACGAAGGCCAGGAGCTACGCCGCGTTCAAGGAGACCATGGAGCTGCACACCAACTCCTCGAACAACACGATCTTCGCTGACGCCGACGGCCACATCGCCTACTTCCACGCGAACTTCATCCCGAAGCGCGACACGCGCTTCGACTTCACGAAACCGGTGGATGGCAGCGATCCCGCCACGGAGTGGCGGGACCTGTTGTCGGTGAGCGAGTCGCCAAACCTGCTGAACCCGCGCAACGGCTGGCTCTTCAACGTGAACGACGCGCCATGGTCCGCAGCTGGTGCATTCAGCCCGAAGAAGTCGGACTATCCGGCGTACGTCGAAACCGGAAGTGCGTCGGCGCGAACGGAGCATGCGATCCGCGTACTACAGGATCGGCGAGACTTCACCGTGGAGTCATTGATCGCGGCC
>JBJMNM010000468.1:0-3044 GCA_045804305.1 Gemmatimonadaceae bacterium
ACTGCGATTCGGCGCCGAGGAAGAGGTCGAGATATCCGTCGAGGTTGAAGTCGGCCCACGCAGCGGCCTGCGTGGGTTGCAGGGTGCCCAGTCCAGCCTCGAAGGTGACGTCCTCGAACCTGCCGCCGCCCAGGTTGTGGAGCAGGGAGCTCGGATAGAGCCCGTTCTCGCCCTGCCACGCGCCACGTAGCACGAGGATGTCCACCTTCCCGTCGTTGTCGTAGTCGGCGTCGATCGTATTGAGGCCGCCCGCGATCCCCGCGAGCCCCGACTCGGCGGTGTAGTCGACATAGCGGCCATGCCCGTCGGCGAGAAAGAGATGCACCGGATCCGTCAGGCCCCACGACGTGGTGAACACGTCGAGCAGACCGTCGCCGTTGAAGTCCTCGATGCTCAGGCCGCCGGCGCGGCCGGTGATCGCGAGCCCGACGTCGCCGGCGATGTTCGGATAGGTCGGAAAGGGGTCATGCACGCGCGGTGCAAGGTTCGGGACGCGGTACTGCTTCGGGACGCTGTCCGGATAGCCGCCGATCTGGAGGTACGCGATGTTGAGCAGCCACTGCGAGCCGCGGTCGTCGGGAAAGTGGCGCAGCAGCTCGGTGTAGCGCGCGATCGCGCCCCGAGCGCCCTCCTGTTTTCTGTGCCGCGCGCCGCCGGCCAGCGGGAGGATGCACACGTTGGCGGCCGGATTGTCGACGCAGTTCTCCTGCTCGCCGAGTCTCAGATACGCGAGGGCGAGCAGATCGAAGAATGATTTGTTCCGCGGAGTGATGTCGGTGGGTGACAGCCCCGCATCCTGCATCACACCCTCCAGCTCGGCGATCGCTTCGCGCGTCTGTCCAGCACGGAGGCGTTCGTCGGCGAGCTGATGCCGGGTGTTGAGCGCCTGATATCCGCTCTGTCCGATCAGCGTCGCCTGGATCGCGTCGGCGCGCGCGCGGTTGAGGAATGGGTTCCCCTCCGGATGAGCGAGCGACTGCGCGGCGAGGAACCGCAGCGTGTCCGCCATTCGCGCCGTACCGCTCCGTGTATCCGTCGGCGAAGAGGGACGCTTCTCGGCGGCTTCCGCGGGGGCGGCGCGGTCGGGTCGAGCGCAGCCTGCCGCCACGCTGACGGCGAACGCCACAGCTGCGCTGGAAAGCCAAGCCAGTCGAACGCCGCGTTCGCGCCTGCCGTCCATCATTGGGGGAGCGGTGTAGGGGTGTACGCGTGGCGTGCCGGTGGGCGGGGCGCCCGCCCACCCAATATGGGAGATCACCAATGGCGGGCGATAGCGATGAGGCCGCCGGAACGCACAGAACTGCGACCACCTCACCGGCCTGCGCGCTTACCGTCTAACCCCATGTATCATGGTTCACGACTTACCAATACAGGGTGCACGACTTGCGCACGTGTCAATACACATGGACGCATGATCAGGTACCCGGCAGAATGGAGAGTTCAGATGCAAAGACACCTCGGGGCCATCGCACTTCCCCTGTTCGGCATGCTGCTCAGCGCCTGCAGCGGCGGCGGTGATGCCACGGTCACGCCCCCGGCCGTCTCGACCGTCACGGTGACCGCACCCAGCGGCACTGTCGCCGTCGGCTCTACGCTGCAGTTGACGGCTGTGCCGAAGGATGCGAACGGTAACGTCCTCACCGGTCTCGCGCAGAGCTGGTCGACGTCGGATCAGTCGCACGCGACGGTCAACGCGACCGGGCTTGTATCGGGCGTTGCGGCCGGTCCGGCCACAATCTCGGCGACCGTCAGCGGCGTCACCGGATCGTTGGCGCTGACCGTCACCGCAGCGGTGATCAGTGCGAACGCGACCGTGGATGCGACGCCGAACCTGGTATTCGATCCGGCGCAGGTAGACATCACCCAGGGTGGCACCGTGACGTGGCGATTCGGCACCGTGACGCACAACGTCACGTTCAATGGCACCGCGGCCGGCACCCCCGCCAACATCGACAATACCACCAGCGCGAGCAAGGGCGCGACGTTCACCACTGCCGGAGCATATCCGTATCACTGCACGCTCCACCCCGGCATGAACGGAACGGTCATAGTCCATTGATCCAGCACGTCTCGGCCCGCCGATCGGCGGGCCGCGGCGTTGCTCGTTCGGCGGGTGCTAGGCTCATGTGCCAATAGGGCGACGCCGGTCGCGCGAACCACTTTGTGTCTGTCGGCACGCGCGGTCGTCTCGTGATCGGCAGGAGCGGCCACGCGGCGCCCAGTCGCCGAGGTGGACAATGTCGTGCGCACGAGCGAACGATCGTGGCTTGCGTGGAGTGCTTCTTGGTGTGCTGCTCTGTACCGGCACGTCGCTCACCGCGCAGCAGGAACGCGACGCGCCGACGGCGCCGCCGCGCTTCCTCCGGCAACCGTGTCCATCGCCATCGTCGAGCGACACGCCCATTGGACATGGGGTCGCCGTGTGCGGCTCGGTCGTCGTGCCGCAGCAGCGGCGGGTGGGCGGTCGGCCACTCGTGCCGGTGGTGCTGTCCACGGCGGTCTACGCGAGCGTGGGCGCGAAAGGTACTCCGGTGCTGTTCCTCGCCGGCGGGCCCGGCGAGTCGTCGATCGATGCCGTGGACCAGGTGCTCCTTGCCACGCCGACCGGACAGGTGCTGCGCCGCGATCATCCGATCATCGCGTTCGATCGGCGCGGTATCGCATCGCCGGCGAGCGATGCCTCACCGGATCTCGGTCAGATCACCGTGTCCCTCGTGGGCCGGCGCGCGGCCGCGCTGAACGCACTCGCGGACGTGCTCACGCGCCGCGCACACGCGCTACGCGCCCAGGGCGTCGAGCCGAGCGCGTTCACGACGGCCTCGGCGGTCCAGGACATCGTCGACGTGCTCCACGCGCTTCACGTCGACCGGGTCGTACTGTTCGGTGTGTCGTATGGCAGTCATGAGGCGCTGCGGTTCATGCGGCTCCATCCCGAGATGGTGGAGGCGGCCGTCCTCGACGGCGTCGCCCCGCCCACGGCGACGCACCTTCTCGACTCGGCGTACGTTGCCGGCGTCGGGCGACAGATCGTGAGCCGCATCGTC
>JBJMNM010000469.1:0-4364 GCA_045804305.1 Gemmatimonadaceae bacterium
CGCCTTCACGCGGCCGTGATACTGGTAACCACCACGGTCGAACACGACCTTCGAGATCCCCTTGTCCTTGGCGATCGCGGCGATCTGCTTCCCGACCTCGAGCGACTTCTCCGACTTCTTCCCCTCGCCCACCTTCACCGACGTGACCGTCGCAAGCGTGTGCGCCGCGACGTCGTCCACGAGCTGGGCGGTGATGTGCTTCAGCGAGCGGAACACGACCAGCCGCGGACGCTCGGCCGTCCCCTGCACCTTGTGACGCACGCGCAGGTGGCGACGTACGCGCATCTCGGCGCGGTTCTTCGGAATACCAATGCGGCCCATGATTACTTACCTCCCGCCTTGCCGGCCTTACGGCGAATCTGCTCGCCCGCGTACTTGACGCCCTTCCCCTTGTACGGCTCGGGCGGACGCAGGCTGCGAATTTCCGCCGCGACCTGGCCGACCACTTCCTTGTTCGCGCCCTCGACGACGATCTGCGTCGGCACTGGCGCCGTCAGCTTGATCCCCTGCGGGGCCCGATACTCGATCGGGTGCGAGTAGCCGAGGGCGAGCTGCAACCCATACGGCCGCACTTCCGCCTTGTAGCCGACGCCCACGAGCTCGAGGTTCTTCGAGAAGCCCTTCGTGACGCCTTCCACCATGTTGGCGATGAGCGTACGCGTCAGCCCGTGCAGCGACTTGTGCGCATCCTCGTCCGACGGCCGCGTGACGGTGACCTGCCCGTTCTCCTGCGTGACGGCCATCGCGCCTGGCAACGAGCGCGTCAGCTCACCCCTGGGGCCCTTCACCGAGATGACGTTGCCGTCCTTCAGCGTGACCGTGACACCGTTCGGGACGGCGACCGGTGCTTTTCCGATTCGTGACATGTGAGTCGCCCCTTACCAGATGAGGGCGAGAAGCTCGCCGCCCGTGCGCGCCTGACGCGCTTCACGGTCGGACATCAGCCCCTTCGACGTGGAGAGGATCGCGATGCCGAGCCCATTGCGCACGCGCGGGACCTCGGTGACGCCGACGTACTTGCGCAGGCCGGGCGTCGAGACGCGCTGCAGCGCACGGATGACCGACTGGCCCCCCGCCGCGTACTTCAGCCGCACGCGGAGCAACTTCTTGCCATCCTCGGACTCGACCGTCGCGTAGTCCTGAATGTAGTCGTTCTCCTTCAGGATGCGCGCGATCTCGGTCTTAATCTTCGACAGCGGCATGTCGACGCGGCGGTGCTTCGATCCGCAAGCATTGCGGATCCGCGTCAGCATGTCGGCAATCGGATCGGTCATGGACATCAGATAATTCCTTGGTCCTCTCGTATCCCGTGGGACGTGGAGGATGAAGTGTTGAACATCCGTTAACGGTTGCCGGTTATCTGTTTTCGGTCTGCCTCCGGAGGCTCGTGCGTCCCGAGGTCCGCCGACAGCCGAAAACTGAGCACCGAGAACGGCGCGGCTCCGCCGCGCCTTACCAGCTCGCCTTTCTGACGCCGGGAATCATCCCAAAGAGCGCCAGCTCCCGGAAGCAGATCCGGCACAGTCCGAAGCGGCGCAGATAGGCGCGCGAGCGCCCACAACGGCCGCACCGGTTGTGCACCCGGACCTGGAACTTCGGCTTCCGCTTGCTCTTCTCGATCATGGCCTTCCGAGCCATCGCAGTCTCTCTTCCCTGAAGTGATCGAGCTCGCGCTACGCGCGCGCGCCCGTCTTGTCGTTGCCGCGGAACGGCATGCCCAACTCCTTGAGCAGGGCGAAGGCGAGCTCGTCGCCCGGCGCCGTCGTCACGAACGTGATGTCCATCCCGTGCGTCGAGTCGATCGTGTCGTAGTTGATCTCCGGGAAGATCAGCTGCTCCTTCACGCCGAGCGAGTAGTTGCCGCGCCCGTCGAACGACTTCGTGCTCACGCCGCGGAAGTCGCGCACCCGCGGCAGCGCCACCGACACGAACCGGTCGAGGAACTCCCACATCCGCGCGCCACGCAGCGTCACCGAAGCGCCGATCTCCTGCCCCTCGCGCAGCCCGTAGTTCGCGATCGACTTCTTCGCCTTGCGCCGCACCGGCTGCTGCCCGGTGATCGTCGCCAGCTCCTCGACGATGCTGTCGAGGAACTTCGGCTGCTTGATCGCCTCGCCCGCGCCGACGTTCAGCACGATCTTCGTCAGCGTCGGGACCTGGTGCGGGTTCTCCAACCCGAACTGCTCCATCAGGCGCTTGCGGACCGTCGCCTGGTAGTGCTCGCGCAGCCGCGGCGGCGGCACCGGCTTGCCGGCACCCGCGTGCGGGCCCCGCGCCTTCGGCGCCTCACCCTTCTTCTTGCCCTTCGAGCCACTCTTGGGCGCGGCGTCCGCGCCCTTTTTTTCCTTCGTCGCCATTCGCTAATCCTCGCCGGTCAGCGCGAACGCGGGATCGCGTCCCCGCTCTTCACGCTGATCCGCTCCTTGGTTCCGTCCGCGTCGATGCGACGGCGCGTCCGCGTCGGCACATCGTTCTTCGGATCGAGCAGCATCACATTGGAGGCGTGGATCGGTGCCTCGAACGAGACGATCCCGCCCTGCTCCTCCGCCGTGCGCGCCTTGCGATGGCGCTTCACGAAGTTCGCTCCCTCGACCACCACGCGACCGGTCTTCCGGTACACCCGGACGACCCGGCCGACGTGTCCCTTGTCGTCGCCCCGGAGCACCTTCACGGTGTCGCCCGTGGTGACGTGCAGCTTCACCCGCTCCGCGTTGCGCGCGTGGCGCTTCTGCCCCTTCGCGCGCGCGCGGTCGGTCTTCTTGTACTTGAGCGCTCGCATCTTACAAGACCTCCGGCGCCAGCGAGACGATCTTCATGTACTTCTTCTCGCGGAGCTCGCGCGCGACCGGGCCGAAGATGCGCGTCGCCCTCGGCTCGCCCGCGTCGTTGATGATCACGACGGCGTTCTCGTCGAAGCGGATGTAGCTGCCGTCCTTCCGCCGCGTCTCCTTCACCGTCCGCACGACGACCGCCTTCGCGACGTCGCTCTTCTTCACCGTTCCGTTCGGGAGCGCATTCTTCACGGCCACGACGACGATGTCGCCGAGGCCGGCATAGCGCCGGCGTGTGCCGCCGAGGACGCGGATCACGAGCGCCGTCTTGGCGCCCGAGTTGTCCGCGACCTTCACCATCGATTCCTGTTGGATCATGGGCGGCCTCCCTTACCGTGCGCGGTTCACGATCTCGACGACCCGCCACCGCTTGTCCTTCGACAGCGGCCGGGTCTCCACGATCCGCACGGTATCGCCGACCTTCGCCGAGTTCTCCTCGTCGTGGGCCTTCAGGCGCTTCGTGCGCGTCACCATCTTGCCGTAGACGGGGTGCGGCACGCGACGCTCGATCGCGACCACCACCGTCTTCTCCATCTTGTCGCTCACCACGAGGCCGGTGCGCGTCTTGCGCGCGTTGCGGGCCTCGGTCTGCTGCTGGTTGGTCATCTCAGCCATGGTCATTCACTCCGGCGCTCAGCGCGCGCTCTCGAGCTCGCGCTCGCGCAGGATGGTCTTGAGCCGCGCGATGTCCTTGCGGATTCCGCGCAGCCGGAGGGGATCCTCCAGCGGCTCCGTGGCGCTGCGGAAGTTGAGTCGGAAACGCTCCTCCTCGAGCTCCGCGATTCGCGTCTTCATGTCCTCGACCGACAGCTCGCGAATGTCGTCAGCTCGCATCGGTATGCGCCTCCTCGCGCACGACGAACTTGGTCTTCACCGGCATCTTGGCCGACGCCAGCGCCATCGCCTTCTGCGCGATCTCGAGGCTCACGCCCTCGAGCTCGAACATCACGCGGCCCGGCTTCACCACGGCCACCCACATCTCCGGCGACCCCTTGCCCTTACCCATGCGGGTCTCGGCCGGCTTCTTCGTGATCGGCTTGTCGGGGAAGATGCGGATCCACACCTTGCCGCCGCGCTTGATGTGACGGGTCAGCGCCACGCGGGCCGCCTCGATCTGCCGGCTGGTCACCCAGCCCGGCTCGAGTGCCTGGAGGCCGAAGGTGCCGAACGCCACGGTGTTGCCACGCTGGCTCAGCCCCTTCATCCGACCCTTGAACTGCTTGCGGAACTTGACGCGCTTCGGACTCAGCATCGGTCGGCTCCTTACTGCCCGCTGGAATACGTGGTGCCGCGACGATCCTGAACGATGTCGCCCTTGAAGATCCACACCTTCACGCCGATGGTGCCGTAGGTGGTCTTCGCCGTCGAGATCGCGTAGTCGATGTCGGCGCGCAGGGTGTGGAGGGGCACGCGCCCCTCGTGGTACCCCTCGACGCGCGCGATCTCGGCCCCGCCGAGCCGCCCGCCCGCCTTCACCTTGATGCCCGCGGCGCCCATGCGCATCGTGCTCTGCACCGCGCGCTTCATCGCGCG
>JBJMNM010000470.1:0-2640 GCA_045804305.1 Gemmatimonadaceae bacterium
CCGGTCACGGCTGGATGCGCTCTCGGATCACGGGATCGCGAGCCCCTTCTTTCAAGTCCACGAAGGGATCACCGGGAGCTCGGCGACGATCGACGGACGCCGGCTCATCAACTTCGCGAACTACAACTATCTCGGCCTGTCCGGCGACGCCGACGTGACACGCGCGGCGCAGGAGGCGGTGGCAACCTGGGGCAGCTCGGTCTCGGCGAGCCGCGTGGTGTCCGGCGAACGTCCGGTGCACCGCGAGCTCGAGCGCGAGATCGCGCGATTCATCGGCGTGGACGAGGCCATCGTGTACATCGGCGGCGTGCCGGCCAACGTGTCCACGATCTCGCACCTGCTCGGCCCCGAGGACGTGGTGCTGTGCGACGCGCTCGTGCACAACAGCGCGATGCAGGGCGCCGAATTCTCCGGCGCGCGACGCCTGGTGTTCCCGCATAACGACTGGGCCGCGCTCGACGGGATGCTCGGCCGGGTGCGCGCTCAACACCGCCGCGCGCTGATCGTGATCGAAGGTGTCTACAGCGCCGACGGCGACATTCCCGACCTGGCGCGGTTCGTCGAGGTGAAGTCGCGCCATCACGCCATGCTCATGGTGGACGAAGCGCACTCGCTCGGCGTGCTCGGCGAACATGGGCGGGGCATCGCCGAGCATGCGGGGGTCGATCCGCGCCGCGTCGACATCTGGATGGGGACGTTGAGCAAATCGCTCGCGAGCTGCGGCGGCTACATCGCCGGGCGCCCCGAGCTCGTGGAGTACCTGAAGTACACCTCGCCGGGATTCGTCTACAGCGTCGGGATCCCGCCGAGCAACGCGGCGGCCGCGCTCGCGGCGCTGCGGAAGCTCGAGGCGGAGCCGGAGCGCGTCGCCGCGCTGCACGCGCGGGCGTCGTACTTTCTCGCGTTGTGCGTCGAGGCGGGGCTGGACACCGGCGCGAGCGCGAACACGCCGGTGATCCCGGTGATCGTCGGAGACTCGCTGCGCGCGGCACGGTTGTCCGCGCTGCTGTTCGAGGATGGCATCAACGTGCAGCCGATGGTGGCGCCGGCGGTGCCGGACGATCAGGCGCGGCTGCGGTTCTTCATCGCGGCGACGCACACGGAAGACGAGCTCCGCACGGCCGTGCACGCGGACGTGCGGGCGCTCGCGGCTACGGACACGGGGGCCGGCGACGTCGCCGCCCGCACGCGACTCGCGGTCCCGGCGTGAGCGGCGGCATTCGATTCGCCATCCACCGCTGGCCGGTGGACGATGCGGCAGCGCGCCTCGCCGACCGGGATGTCGTGGTCTTTTGTGCCAGCCTGCTGGCTGAGGATGCGGCGGTGGGGCGCCTGGCGGACCAGCTCTCGCCCGATGAGCAGTCGCGCTTCGGCTCGTTCACGAACGCGGTGGTCGCCCGCCGATACGCCGTGGCGCGCGCGACGCTCCGGGAGATACTCGGCGCGGTGCTCGATGTCGCGCCGTCGGTCGTGCCGATCAGACATGGACTGCATGGGAAGCCGGCACTCGCGCGCAACGTCGGGTCGCGCCACGTCTGGTTCAGCGTCGCGCACGCCGAGGACCTCGCGCTCATCGCGTTGAGCCGCTCCGCCGATGTGGGGATCGATCTCGAGCGGTCGCGGTCGATCGAGCAGTGGGAGCGTGTGGCTGACCGCGTGCTCGATCCGGTGGAGCGCGTGCAGCTCCGGCACGCGGTGGACGCGGGAAGCGACGCGGGCACGGCCTTCCTGCGGCACTGGTGCCGCGTGGAGGCGGAGCTCAAGGCGATCGGCTGCGGGATCGCCGGGCTCGAAGCGCACCGTGCCGGAAAGCGACCGCTCGGGTTCCGGTGGGCGGACCTGGGACCGCTGCCCCTGCCGCCGGATGTGGAGGCGTCGGGCGCGCGCTATCAGGCCGCGGTGGCGCTTTGTGCGCCCGGCGTGGAGAGCGCTCGCCACAGTGCTGTCGCCGCCAACCATGACACGACGCCCACGATCACGCCGGCGAGCGCGTCCACGCCGTAGTGAAAGCCGCCGTACACCGTGCCCAGGGTGAGGCCGGCGGTGAGCAGGGCGACGACCACGCCGACGCGAGGCTGGTACCGCAGCGCGCTGAGCGAGGCCACCACGGACGCCGCGACGTGCGATGATGGGAAGGCCGTGCCGCGCGAGGAGCCGGCGGCGAGCAGGTGCAGCACGACGCTGCGGACCGGCCCCGCCGGCGCCGCAGCGGGCCCGAGGAGATAGCGCGGGCCATCCACCGGGAAGACCAGGTACGTCGTAAAGCAGACAGCGTAGACGAGGGCGAGCGCCAGGAGGGTGGCGGCGTACTCGGTGCGACGGCCCCGCAGGTACAGGAGGATCGGGGGGAGCAGCACGAGGAAGTAATACGACGCATACGCGAAGTGCAGGGCCTCGCTCAGCGCGAGGCTTGGCAGGTGCGGTGCCCAGGTCGCGGCGGGATTGGTGGGGAAGATCGCCCGCTCCCAGCCCTGGACCAGCGCGTCGGCGTGCGGGCGGCCGACCCCCTGGATGAGCCAGCGGAGCTCGACGTAGAGAAAGGGGCCGACGGCGAGGGGCATCCAGTCGCGAAGCGGCCGAAGGGCGGGGCGGCGGGAGACCAGCAGCGCGCCGATGGCCAGCACGACGAGCAGGTGCGCG
>JBJMNM010000471.1:0-4721 GCA_045804305.1 Gemmatimonadaceae bacterium
ACGAACCAGCGGCGAATGCTCTTGATGTCGCGCAGCTCGGCATGCTGCTCGCCGAACTGCTCCAGCAGCATCCCCTTGAGCTGCACCATCGCATCGATCGCCGGCTGACCACGCGCCCGCGCGTCGTGCGCGAAGCGCCGCACCGTTGCCTCGACGCCCGTGTCGGGCCCCTGGGTGAGACCGCTCGTGAGCTCCGCGGGCGCGCGCTGGGTCTGCGAGCCGGACCTGTCGGCCGCCCTTCGCCGCTCGCCGGTATCCGGCCTCTGGGCTGGCTCGCCGTCCTTGCGACGACGGTCGCTCGACCCGGGCTCGAACGGGTGTGGCGCAGTCATCGGTACCGTCCGTGCCGTCGAGCACAGCCGCTCGAGCTCTCCATCAGGTGAGGACTCCCACTGCGGAATCGGTGCCAACCGCCGTTTGGCATTCGCGCTCGTGAAGGAGAGCCACCCCAGCTCGAAGCCGCTCGAGACGGCGCCGGGCTTCGACGACGACCGATGCACCTCGACGACCTCCCAGGTAATGCCCGTCGAATCAGCGAAGGTCCTGGCCATCAGTCACCCCGAACGAGTGGACCGCCCGTCGCGCCGGAGGGCGCGGCGAGCTCTCATCCGCTTCGCGGCAAAGAACGTTCCCGCTGCGCCTCAGCCCGCTCCGGCGGCCTTGCTCCCCACTTCGCGGCCGTATCGTATATTCGTCGACCTGTCCGGCCGGGCCTCTCCGGTCGGATGTCCCGTTCACCGAGACGCTCCCCATGCGCCGTCCCTCGGCCGCGATCCTCGCTCTCACACTTCTCGTCGTCGCCAACGCCTCCGCCCAATCGCCGGCCAAGCGCGCGCTTCGCGCCAGCGATGTCTATCAGCTCCGGAGCGTGAACGATCCCCAGCTTTCTCCAGATGGCGCATGGGTGGCCTACAGCGTGGCCACGGTGGACTCGGCCAAGGACAAGTCCGATACCGACATCTGGATGACGAGCTGGGACGGTGCACAATCGATCCGGCTCACGGCGTCACCGGAGGGCGAGAGCTCGCCTCGGTGGAGCCCCGATGGACGCTGGCTGGCGTTCGTGTCGGGCCGACAGGAGGGCAAAGGCGGCCAGGTGTGGCTGCTCGACCGGCGCGGCGGTGAAGCGCAGCGTCTCACCACCCTCAAGGGCGGCATCGATGACTATGCCTGGTCGCCGGACTCGAAGCGTCTCGTGCTCGTGCTCGACGAAGAGACCGACTCCCTGGCGCGAAAGGATACCGCCGAGAAGAAGACCCCGAAGCCGATCGTCATCGACCGGTACAACTTCAAGCGCGACATCACCGGCTACCTCGGCACCAAGCGTACGCATCTCGCGCTGTTCGACGTCGCCGCGAAGAAGCTCGATACCCTCACGAGCGAGCTGCACGACGACGAAAGCCCGAGCTGGTCGCCGGATGGGCAGCGCATCGCGTTCGTCCGCTCTCCCGTCACGGAGCCGGGCCGCGCGCGCGACTCCGATATTTTCGTCATCGAGGCCCGCCGCGGTGCGGTGGCCAAGCGGCTCACCGATTTCGACGGCCCGGACGGCGGACGCCCGTCCTGGTCGCCCGATGGCAAATGGCTCGCGTTCACGCGTGGCGACGAGCCGAAGTTCTCCGCGTATCACCTGAACAAGCTCGCCGTGGTGCCGAGCGACGGCAGCGCGCCGGCGCGAGTGGTGACCACGGCGCTCGACCGTCCAGTCTCGTCGCCGCGATTCGCCGCGGACGGCATGTCGGTGCTCGCAACGATCGCGGATGATCGCAGCGAACCACTGGTGCGCATCAGGGTCGCCGACGGCGCGGTCGAGCGATTGGTCGGCGGCCGCCGCGTGGTGAACGGTCTCAACATCGCCGCCGGCGGCAGGATCGTGGCGCTCGTCTCCACGCCGGACCGTTCACCGGAGGTGTTCGCCCTGCCAGCGGACGGCGCCGAGCCGCGTCAGCTGTCCCATCAGAACGATTCGCTGTTCGCGCAGCTCCAGCTCGCGGCACCGGAGGACTTCACGTCGCGCAGCTCCGACGGTACCGAGGTGCACTCACTGCTCTATCGCCCGGTGGGATCGACTCCCGGCGCGAAGCTGCCGCTCATCGTGTACATCCACGGCGGGCCGAACGGCCAGGACGCCTATCGGTTCGACTTCGACCGTCAGCTGTTCGCCGCCAACGGCTACGCCGTGCTTGCGGTGAACTACCGCGGCTCGAACGGCCGCGGGTCTGCCTACCAGAAAGCCATCTTTGCCGATTGGGGAAACAAGGAAGTGAAGGACCTCCTTGGCGCAGTCGACGAGGCGGTGCGCGCCGGCGTGGCCGATCCGGATCGCCTGGGCATCGGCGGGTGGAGCTACGGCGGCATCCTCACCGATTACACCATCGCCACCACACCGCGGTTCAAGGCGGCGGTCAGCGGCGCGGGGAGCGCGCTGCAGCTCACGATGTATGGCGTGGACCAGTACATCGCGCAGTACGATCTCGAGATCGGCGCGCCCTGGAAGGAGCAGGCGCAGTGGATCAAGATCTCGTACCCCTTCTTCCACGCCGACCGCATCAAGACGCCGACGCTGTTCATGGGCGGCCAGAGCGACTTCAACGTGCCGATCGTCGGCGGCGAGCAGATGTACCAGGCGCTCCGCTCACTCGGCGTGGAGACGCAGCTCGTGATCTACCCGAATCAGTTTCACGGGATCACGGTGCCGAGCTACAAGGTGGATCGACTGAAGCGGTATCTGACCTGGTATGATCGCCACCTGAAGCAGCCAGGGGCGGTCAGCGCCGTGCAGGCGGGAGAGCATCGGTAAGGAGCGCTCGCAAAGGAATATCAGCTCCCCTTCTGCTGCCCCGACCGGAGGGCGAGGTCGGCCATGCGCTCCACCACGGCCGCGACCTGCTCCTCGGACATCTTGTTCTGCCCGTTGATCAGGCGGGCACGCAGGCGCGCGATGAGCTCCTGACGGCGCCGCTGCGCGGACTGCTGCGCGTCCTCGAAGTGATCCCACGCCTCGGCGGGGGATTCGTCCTTCTTAGCCATGGGCGGCGCGCCGACGCGGGGGGTGGGGCACGGCCGCGGCCTCGAAGTACTTGAGCTCCACGGTTGCCATGCGCGTCGAGAGCTCGAGCAGCTCGGCGTCGGGCATGTGAGCACAAACCGGCCTCAGGCGATGCGCGATGTCGAGCGCAAGAGCCTGAATGCGAAGGGCGACACCATCCGGCATCGGATTGCGTCTAGGAACCATGGACTGTCTCCGGAGGGTCGGGAATCTGTTCTTGCCTGACGCGGCAGAGTCCCCTTGAGTCACGACTGCTTTGTCGGCGCGCCGCCGCACGACGTATCATTAGGCTTCTGCGCGCGCGGCATTCGCCCGGGCGCCATCACGTACGCGAGGAGACCGGATGGGGCAGGTGTACAAGGCCAGTCGGCTGTTCGGAGGCTCGTTCGTCTTTCCCGCCTCGCTCGAGGTCGCGGCCACGGGCGTCCGGTACGCGAAGGGGGCGTTCATTGGCGGCAACGAAGAGCTGATCAACTACGAGCACATCGCGTCGGTTCGGCTTGCGCGCGGCTTGTTCCACACGACGATGGAGATCGAGACGTCGGGCGGCTCGGCGCCGATCGTGATTCGGGGTCTGCGCAGCGCCGACGCCACGGCAATCCGCGACGCCATCGAAAAGGCGCAGGCAGCGCGCTGAGCGGGCGCGCTGCTGCTGGTCAGGGTTACAAGGTGTGGGTCCTTCGCTACGCTCCGGACGACACTCGGAGGAGGAGGAACAGGTGAACGACCGACCGATCATCGTGGCGGCGCCGCCAGCGCCTGAGCTGTTGTCGGAGCTTCGCCGGCTCGAGCTGGAGAACGCCCAGCTGCGGTCGATGCTCGAGCATTTCTCCGACGACGAGATGGATGTGCCCGAGCAGTCCGCGCCGCGCTGGCGGTGGTGGGCCGGCCGCACCATCGCCGCACTGCTCTTCGCCGGTGGCATTGCGCTGACCACGCTCATGGTCGCCGAGAGCAGGCCAATGCGGCAGCTCCGCGGCGCGCTTCGCGACGGACGGTGGGAAGGGCGGAGCATGCGAATCAACCATACGCGTGTCGTGATCCCACCCATCCCTCCGATTCCCCCAATTCCGCCAATTCCACCAATCCCGCCTCTGCGTCCGGCGCGCTAGGTCGAGCGAGCGCGACGGTAAAACCATGGCCGCCAACACTTTCCGTCGCTGATCTTTTTGTTTATATTTGAGGTCCTACCGCAACTCGACGCGACTCTGGAGCAGCCCGTTACGCTCCTGCCCGCCCTCGCGTCCTCCGGCCAGCCGTCCGCTCGTCCCTCCCCGCCTTTGCGCCGCTCAGGAGAAGACTCATGCGTCCACCCAAGTATCTCCAGAACGTTCTCATTGGCTCCACGGCGCTCCTGTTCGCCGGTGCGCACTTCGTGCCGAACCAGGCCGAGAGCGGCCCCGTGCTCGATGCCGCGGTCTCGTTCGTGAACCGGCCTGCTGCGGCGACCTCAGCGGTAGCGAGCGCGACCGGTAGCGTCGCGGGCGTAACGAAGGCGGCTGTGGCGGCGCTCGGTGGTGCGGTTCGCAGCTTGAGCCGGCCTGAAGCATTGGAGAAGGCGTTTCAGAGCTACTTCGCGTTCAAAACCTCGCACCCCGACGAGGTCAGGAAGCCCTTCCTCTACTTCGTGGATTACGGCCTGCCGAGCACGAGCCCGCGCGGCTACGTGTTC
>JBJMNM010000472.1:0-3175 GCA_045804305.1 Gemmatimonadaceae bacterium
CATGAGCCACGAGCTGCGCACGCCCCTCCAGTCCATCGCCGGATACCTGGATCTCCTGCGCATCGATCCGGCGGATCCACTCACGCCATCGCAGGCCCGACACGTCGAGCGCATGTGCGTCAGTGAGCAGATCCTCTTCCACGTGATCGACGATCTGATCACCTTCTCCCAGCTCGAGTCGGGGCACGTCACCTATCATCTCGTCGCCACCCGTGCCGGCGACGCGCTGCGCGTTGCCGAGGCCGTGGTGGCGCCACTGGCGATCGATCGCGGTGTGCATCTCATGGTGATGCCGGTGTCTCATGGCATCGTGGTGAGTGGCGACGCCGACAAGCTGCAGCAGGTGCTGGTCAACCTGGCGGCCAATGCCGTGAAGTTCACGCAACCTGGCGGCACCGTCACCCTTGCCTGCCGAGTGGAGTCCGGCGCGGTCTACTTCGACGTCGCCGACACCGGTCCGGGAATCCCCGCCGAGAAGCTCGACGGCATCTTCAACCCGTACGTGCGGTTGGGAACGACGCGGCTCGATCATTCCGGCGGCTTCGGGCTGGGGTTGGCGATCAGTCGAGACTTCGCGCTGGGCATGCACGGTGAGCTGACGGTCAGCAGCGTGATCGACACCGGCTCCGTGTTCACCCTTCGGCTTCCACGGCTGTCCGGCGACGGCGCATCGGCTGCCATGGCGCCGCGCATTCCGACTGGCCCGCGGTCGTTCGACGTGAAGCTGGGCGCCTGATGGTGACCCCCGATTCATCAGAGTTCGGTCGACGCGCGGAGGACTGTGTCCTCATCGCCGACGACCACGAGCACAGCCGCTCGGCCGCGCGACTCGTGCTGGAAGACTCCGGCTTCACGGTGATCGAGGCGCGCACCGGCTATGACGCGCTCGTTCTCGCCCGGATCCGCCGGCCGTGCGTCATGCTCCTGGACATCGTGCTCCCGGAGATCGATGGGATCGAGCTGACGCGGATGATGCGCGCCGACCCCGTGCTGCGCTACAGCGCCATCATCGCGTTCACCGCCTGCAGCGGCAGCGACTATCGCGAGGCGGCGTTGGCCGCCGGATGCGATGAGTTCGTCACCAAGCCCGTCGCCGCACCGCACCTCGTGGAGCTGGTGCGCCTCTGCGCACGACGGGTCGCGCCATCCGCCAACGATCACGAGCTCCTCGGCGCCGCCGGCGCGATCGCCGTCCCGCCTTACGTGGTGCCGGTGCCTGTCGGAACGGTGTCTGTCCCCTAACTTGGAGGACCCATACCGAACCCAGGCTCTGTGAGCTCCATCTCTCGATCCGCCCACGGGACCGACGCGCACCTCGCCGACCCCGACCACAATCCGTCCTTCACCAAGGGCGTGTTCCTCGGCGAGATCCGCGAGGACCTCGCCTTTCCCTTCCCCGCCCTGGCCGCCGACGAGCGCGAGTCGCTGGCGATGGTGCTCGACTCGTTCCGCGCCTTCGCGGCGGATCACGTCGACACGAAGCAGCTCGACCACGACGGGAAGTTCCCCGACGCCGTGCGCACGGGCATGCACGAGCTCGGGATGATGGGGATGAACATCCCCGAGGCGTACGGCGGGTTCGGCGCATCGGCCAAGGTGTTCAACCGCGTGTTCGGCGAGATCGGCGCCACGGATCCGGCGCTGGCGGTGTACTTCGGGGCGCACCAGTCGATCGGGTGCAAGGGGATCACCCTCTTCGGGTCAGACGACCAGAAGCAACGCTGGCTCCCGCGCTGCGCGACCGGTGAGATCGTGGCCGCGTTCTGCCTGACCGAGCCCGGAAGCGGCTCCGACGCGCAGGCCATGACGACCACGGCGACGCCGAGCGCCGACGGCACCATCTACTCGATCACCGGCACCAAGATCTGGATCTCCAACGCGGGCTACGCCGGCCTGTTCACCGTGTTCGCCAAGGTGCCGGTCGTCGCCGACGGCAAGACGAAGCAGCGCGTCACGGCCTTCGCCGTCGACGCGACGTTGCCCGGCATCTCGCTCGGGCAGCCCGAGCAGAAGATGGGGATCAAGGCGAGCGACACCCGCACGGTCAGCTTCGACAATGTGATCGTCCAGGCAGCAGATAGAATCGGCGAGGTGGGACAGGGCTTCAAGATCGCGCTCGAGATCCTCAACTCCGGACGGCTCGGCCTGGCCGCCGGCTCGTCGCTCGGCGCGCGGCGGATCATGCGCGAGGCGCTCATCTACGCCAGGCAGCGCGAGCAGTTCGGCCGGCCGATCGGCTCGTTCGAGATGATCCAGCAGAAGATCGCCGTGAATGCCGCCGAGACGTACGCGTCGGACTCGGCATGGATGCTCACCGCCGGCATGGTGGATCGCGGCGCCGTCGACTTCTCGCTCGAGACGGCCGCGTGCAAGATCTTCGCGAGCGAGCTGGCGTTTCGCGCCAGCACCGACGCGCAGCAGATCGCCGGCGGCATCGGCTATTCAAAGGAGTTTCCCTACGAGCAGGCGGTGCGCGACTCGCGCATCAACCTCATCTTCGAGGGCACGAACGAAATCCTTCGCGCCCTCATCGCCCTCACGGCCCTTCAGCAGCCCGGCGAGCGGCTCAAGGCGCTCGGCAAGGCGTTCAAGGATCCGCTCCATTCCATCGGCGCGATCGGCTCCTACGTGACCGGCCGCGCCAGACGGCAGATCACGAAGCCGTCGTTCACCATGGTGCACGAGGCGCTGCAAGACGAGGCGGAGTCGGTGGCGACGATCATCCACGACCTCGCGCTGGCGGTGGAGTCGCTGCTCCTCAAGCACGGCAAGGGCGTGATCGAGCGGCAGTTCCTCCAGCTGCGCCTCGCGAACGCGGCGATCGACGTCTACATGTCCGTCGCCACGCTCTCGCGCACGACGTGGGAGATCGAGCGCGCCGGCTCGGTCGAGGCCGCCGCCGCCGAGCTGGACTGCGCGCGCGTCTTCATTCCCGCCGCGATGCGCCGCGCCCGCCGCAACCTCCGTGCGCTGCGAGTGAATCAGGACGACCGAATGAAGTCGATCGCCGAGCGGGCGCTCGAGTCGAGCGATCTCGCGCCGACGACGCCGACGGATCGATAGAGCCGCGGCGGAGGGATCGATACGCTGGTCGCAAGAGCAACAGCCTTGGACTGCAGCAGTCCCACGCTCTTGACCTTGCGACCGGACTTGTCATCAGGGCCGGATCATCTCC
>JBJMNM010000473.1:0-3935 GCA_045804305.1 Gemmatimonadaceae bacterium
CCGCTCCTGCTGCTGCACGGAGGACCGGGCGCGAGTCACGACTACCTGCTTCCGCAAATGCTCGCGCTCGCCTCGGAGCACCGCCTGGTGTGCTACGATCACCGCGGCGGCGGACGCTCCCGCTCCGACGACGACCGCGCCTCGATCGGCTGGCAGGATCAGGTAGCCGATGTGGCGCGCGTGGCGGCGGAGCTCGACGTGGCACCGCTCAACGTCGTCGGTTACTCGTGGGGCGGACTGCTCGCCATGCTGTTCACGATCGAGGCCGCAGCGGGCCGCGCCGCTCCCGTGCCGGCGAGCCTCGCGCTGATCGACCCGGCACCAGCCACGCGCGCCTACCGAGAAGAGTTCGAGCGCGAGCTCGCTCGACGCCAGGCGAGTCCCGAGGTCGCCGCGATGCGCGAAGAGCTCCAGCGGTCGGGCCTGCGAGAGCGCGACCCCGAGGCATACCGCCAGCGCGCGTTCGAGCTGAGCGTCGCCGGATATTTCGCCGACCCGCGGCGCGCCCATGATCTCACGCCCTTCCGGGTCACGGGACGCGTGCAGCAATCCATCTGGCAATCACTGGGAGACTACGACATACTCCCAGCGCTCGAGGCGGTGCAGGTGCCGGCGTTCGTCGTCCACGGTCGCCAGGATCCCATCCCCCTGGGGTCGTCCCAGGCGACGGCGCGTGCCCTCGGTACGGGGTGCGTCGTCCTTGAGCATTGCGGGCACGTGCCGTATGTCGAGCAGCCCGCGGCGCTCTTTCCTCCCCTGCAGGCGTTTCTTCGCGAAGCTGCTGCCTCCTCTCCTCACGCCGGGTAATCGATCGTGGCCGACGAGATCGTCCAACCGCACATTGCATCGCTGGACTACGAAGGACGGCGCTTCAACGTGACGTGCCGCATCGCGTACGACGGTATCGAGTACGTCGGACGTCTCTGGTTCGCCGACGAGAGCTGGGATGACGGCGGGCTGCCCGACCGCGGCGCCCTGCCCGGCCGCACCCGCGATGAAGTGCTCGTGTTTGCTCGGCGTCTCACGCAGCAGGACCTGATGCTGCGCTACCGCCGTGCCCTCGCCGAGAAGCGCCGCTTCAGCGGGCTGCGTCGCGCGACCGACGAGATCCTCGGCAAGATCCGCTACCTGAACCAGGTGGCCATCTCCATGCGCGCCGGCCTGCTGGACTCCGAAGGCGCAGCCGCGGAGATCGACCTCACCGAGAAACAGCTCCACGAGATCGTCGACCGGCTCAAGTCCCACGCGGGCGTGGAAGGGTAGGCGCAGCGCCCGCACGGCTCGGCAAACGCACTGGCGCGCTCACGCGCGCCTTCGTTTTTTCCAGTGATGGATCCCCGCACCGCCGCGCACGTCCTCACGCAGATCGCCGCGTCGCTCGAGCTGCGCGGCGAATCGCGATTCAAGATCCGGGCGTACGAGCAGGCGGCTCGCGCGCTGCTCACTCTCGACACCGACGATCTCGCGGCCCTCGACCGCGCGGGCGCGCTCGCGGCCACGCGCGGGATCGGGCCCGCCACGCTCTCGGTGGTGCGCGATCTCATCGCCACCGGCGAGTCGCGCTACCTCGAGCAGCTTCGCGCCGACACGCCGCCAGGACTGCTCGACCTGCTGCGTGTTCCCGGTCTCGCGACCCCGAAGATCCGCCTGCTTCACCAGGAGCTCGGCATCGACTCGGTTGCCGCGCTCGAGGCCGCGGTGCGCGAAGGACGGCTCACCACGCTCAAGGGATTCGGACCGAAGACGGCGGCGCGCCTGCTCAAGGGCATCGACCTCCTTCGCTCGGCGGGGACCAGCAAGCTCTACGTTCGCGCCGTGCCCGAGGCTCGCGCGCTGCTGGCGACGGTGCGTGCACATCCCGACGTCACGCGGGCAGAGATAGCGGGCTCGGTGCGTCGCCTGCGCGAGATCGTGCGAGACATCGACATCGTCGCGGCGTGTCGGCGTGATCCGGTGCACGTGGCCAGATCCTTCGCCCGCGCGCCAGGCGTGCGTGACGTGCGCGACGACGATCCCGCGTCGCCGTCCATCACGTTCGTGGACGGCGCACGGCTCGATCTCTATTGCGTGGCGGAGCCGGAGCTCGTCGTCGCGTTCTGGCGGGCCACCGGCTCAGTGGAACATGTGAGCGAGGTGGAGGCGCGGCTCGGCGAACGCGGATTCACCGTCGACGACAACCGCATCATCACCGAGCGCGGCGAGCTCGAGCCGGTGAGCGAAGAGCGCGACATCTACGCGTTGGCAGGGCTCGCGTTCGTGCCGCCAGAGATGCGCGAGGGGCTCGGCGAGGTGCACATGGCCGCGACCGGCCGCATGCCCGAGCTCATTACCATCGAGGACATCAGGGGCGCGCTGCACTGCCATTCCGATTGGTCCGATGGCAAGGCGTCGATCGCCGAGATGGCCGAGGCGTCTCGGGCACGCGGGTGGAGTTACATCGGCATCACCGATCACTCGGAGTCGGCGTTCTACGCCGGCGGTCTGTCGCGCGACAAGATCGAGATGCAGCACGACGAGATCGACGCGCTCAACGCGCGCATGACGGGATTCCGCATCCTGAAAGGAGTGGAAGCCGACATCCTGGCGAGCGGCGATCTCGACTACGACGCCGAGCTGCTCGACCGGTTTGACTTCGTGATCGCGTCCGTGCATTCACGCTTCTCCATGGACCGAACGGCCATGACCGACCGGGTGCTCCGCGCCCTGGATGATCCGCACCTCACCGTGCTCGGCCATCCTACCGGCCGGCTGCTGCTCTCCCGCGAGGGGTACGCGATCGACATGGATGCCGTGCTGGCGAAAGCTGCCGATCAGCACGTAGCCGTTGAATTGAACGCCGACCCCCACCGGCTCGACATCGATTGGCGGCTGCTGCCACGTGCACGCGAGCTCGGGATCCCCATCGAGATCGGCCCCGATGCCCACTCCACCAGAGGACTGGACACCATGACGCTCGGCGTCGGCATGGCCCGGAAGGGCGGGCTCGAGGCGGGGGACGTGCTCAACGTCCGTTCCGCGGACGATGTGCTGGCTTTCGCGCGGACGCGTCGCGCCGGAGACCGCTGATGGCCGCACGCAAGAAGGTGGCAAAGACGCCAAAGTCGGCAAAGCGACCAACGGCGGCGAAGCGGCCCAAGGGCAGGCGGCTGCGCGGCGACGCACTGCAGACACAGGCCGCCGTCGTGCTCGATCGACTCCTGGCACGGTATCCGGATGCGCGCTGCGCGCTGGACTTCACCAATGCCTTCGAGCTGCTCTGTGCCACGATTCTGAGTGCCCAGTGCACCGACAAGCGCGTCAACATGGTGACGCCGGCGCTGTTCGCGCGTTATCCCGATGCGGCCGCGCTCGCGGCCGCGCGGACGGAAGATGTGGAGGAGCTGATCCGGAGCACGGGCTTCTTCCGCAGCAAGGCGAAGAGCCTCATCGGCATGGCGCAGGCGCTGGTCGAGCGGCATGGCGGCCAGGTGCCGGCGGACATGGCGGCGCTCGTCGTGCTGCCGGGCGTGGGACGCAAGACGGCGAACGTGATCCTCGGCAATGCCTTCGGTCGAAACGATGGCATCGTGGTGGATACGCACGTGACCCGCCTCAGCAACCGGCTCGGACTCACCACGGAGTCGGATGCCGTGAAGATCGAGCAGGCGCTCCTTCCGCTCTTCCCGACCGAGCGTTGGACCATGTTGTCTCATCTGTTGATCGACCACGGCCGTCAGGTGTGCGACGCACGCAAGCCGCGCTGCGGCGAGTGCCTGCTGGCCGACGTATGCCCCGCCGCGCTCGTCTGAGCGCCAGACCTCCCTCGCCAGATTCGTATGCTTCGCCCTTCATGCGCGCGTGTGCGCGTAGCTCTCTATTCGATCGCCGCGCTGGCGCTCGTCGCCTGCGCCTCCAATCCGGACCCTGACCTCGTGCCTGACGAGCCGGTGCGCATC
>JBJMNM010000474.1:0-3461 GCA_045804305.1 Gemmatimonadaceae bacterium
CCATTCAAGCGGGCATCTCACAGGCAGCAGGGAAGCAGGTGACGGTCAACCCGAACTGCGTGGGCTCCACGGCGCTCGTCAACGTCCCGCAGCTCCTCGGCGTCATTCGGGCGAATGCCCATCCGGCGACCATCGCCTGCGCGAAGGGATCGGATCCCACCGACCCGCGCGTGGGCGATGCCTACGTGCTCGACGCGGGCGAGCTGACCACGCTTCAGCAGACCGTCAGCGGGTATAACACCTACATCCAGAGCAAGGCGACGGCGTCCGGCTTTGCCTACTACGATCCGAACGTGCTCCTCGCGGCGCAGCGGGCGAGCGGGGCGATTCCTGCGTTCCCGAATTTCCTGAGTACCACGGCCACCTATGGCACGCTGATCTCGCTGGATGGCGTGCATCCCTCGGCGGCGGCGCACAAGCTGATCGCCAACGCGCTCATCGACGCGATCAACGCGAAGTACGGCACGACGCTCGCGCCCGTGCCCTGATGGTACGGTAGGCGTCCGGACGAAGGGGCGGCGACCTGTGGTCGCCGCCCCTTCGTCGTTCGCGCCAGGTGAGCGTAGCGAATGATGTTCTCTCGCAGCGCCAAGCGAAGCGAGCGAGCGTGGGATGACCCAGTGGGACGCATCGAGGCGCCGTGTACACGACCGACTAGGAATTGTGATGCGCCATCAACTGCGTGGTTCTGCGGGCGTTACGAGCGGTGTGATGAAGTCGTTCATCATCCTCTGTCCACACGGGACCGAGTGACCGGCCGTGCGCCGATGCGAGCACATTCCGTTAGCGGTAGGGCCCCGATCCCGGACGGGAGCCACCCGACGGTTTCCGCGATCCGCCGCCAGAACCCGCGCCGCCGGCGCCGCGACGAGATCCGTTCGACCGGCCGCCGTGTCCCTGCGAGCTTGGACGCCCACCCTGCGCCTGGCTTCCTCCGTGAGACCGGCCGCCCTGTCCCGAGTGTCCCCCAGCGGGCCGGGCCCCGGGCCCACCGCCGGCCGCTGCGCCATGTGCAGCCCGCCGTTCGGCCTTCTCCTTCGCCCGCTTCCGCTCTTCCGCCTTGCGCGCCCTGATCTCGGCGATGCGCTCGGCGATCGGCACCTCGAAGCGCTGCTGCGGTTTGCTGGCGTAATCGAAGCCCTGCACCACCACCCTCGGCAGGCGCTTGCCGATCGCCCGCTCGATCTGCTGCAGGTCGCCTTCCTCTTCCGGGGACACGAAGGTGAAGGCGTCACCCGTCGCGTCGGCTCGCGCCGTACGCCCCACGCGATGGATGTAGTCCTCGGGCAGATGTGGGACGTCGAAGTTCACCACGTGCTCCAGCTGCTCGACGTCGATTCCGCGCGCCACGATGTCCGTGGCCACGAGGCACCGGTACCGCCCGTTCTTGAAGCCCTCGAGCGCATCCGTCCGCTGGGCCTGCGAGCGGTTCCCGTGGATCTTGGCGTTCGAAACGCCTTCCTTCGTGAGGTAGTCGGCCAGTCGGTTCGCGCGGTGTTTGGTCCGCGTGAACACGATCACGTTGCCGATGTCGCCGCGGCGGAGCAGCTCCACGAAGAGCGCGGGCTTGAGCTCCTCCCGAACCGCGTAGACCGCCTGGCGGATGCCCACCGCCGGCGTCGACTTGCGCTCGAGATTGATCGTGGCCGGATTGTGCAGGAGCTCGCGAGTGAGTGCCTGAATCGGTCCCGGCATGGTGGCCGAGAAGAACAGGGTCTGCCGCTTGGCGGGGAGATGCTTGAGGACGCGCTTGATGTCGGGCAGGAACCCCATGTCCAGCATGCGGTCCGCCTCGTCCAGCACCAGCACCTCGAGCCCGCTGAGCTTCGCGTATGGCTGCTTGAAGTGGTCGAGCAGTCGCCCTGGCGTGGCGATGATCACGTCCACGCCGCTGCGGAAAGCGTGCTCCTGCGGCCCCATTCCCACTCCGCCGAACACGGCAGCTCCGGAGAGCGGGGTGTGCACCGCGAGCTGACGCAAGTGCTCCTCGATCTGCGCCGCGAGCTCGCGCGTGGGGGTGATCACGAGCGCGCGGGTGGTCCCGCGCGGCTTGGCGATCAGGCGCTGGAGAATGGGGAGCAGGAACGCGGCGGTCTTTCCGCTCCCCGTCATTGCGCAGGCGAGTACGTCGCGCCCTTCCAGCGCGGGCGGGATGGCCTGCTCCTGAATGGGGGTGGCGCGCGTGAAGCCCAGCTCCCGCGTGCCTTTGAGGAGGTCTGGGTGCAGCTTGAATGCAGCAAAGGGCATTCAGCAAGGTAGCGGAGTGCCCCCAGGGACGGCACCGCTCCAATACTCGTGAACGCGCTTCAACCCAACCCTCCCGCCGGGTCCTGTGTCTACCACGTGCAATGCCCGACACCCACCAGACGGCATCGGCGATTCAGCTCGCGACGTGACCGATTCGCAACTCGTAGCCCGTTGTCTCGCCGGCGACCGATCGGCGGAGCGTGCGTTGTACGACGCGCACGTGGACCGCGTCTTCCGACTGGCCTACCGCCTGGCGGGCGACACCGATCTCGCGCAGGACTTCACCCAGGAGACGTTCATTCGTGCCTTCCAGCGGCTCGGCCAGTATCGGGGCGACGCCTCGCTCTCCACGTGGCTGCACACGATCGCCACGAGCGTGTCTCTCAACGGGATGCGTTCGGTGACTCGGATGCGGACGCGTTCGGCGCCGGTAGAAGCGCTGAGTGAGCTGCCGGCCCGCGGTGCAACCGTGGCGCCGCACGACCTCCGCGATCGGCTGCACGCGGCGATCGACGCGCTGTCCGCCAAGCTGCGGCCGGTGTTCGTGATGCACGACGTGGAAGGGTACACGCACGAAGAGATCGGTACGGCCCTCGGAATCCCGGTCGGCACCTCGAAGGCTCGGTTGTTCGACGCTCGCGCCAAGCTTCGCGCCGCGCTGGCGCTCTTTGCCGGAGACCACATCGCATGATGAACGACGAGATGGACGATCAGCTGCACCACCTGGTGCGGTCGTACAACGAGCCGCCCGCGACCCCGCGCGACGCGATGTGGGAGCGGATCGAGCATGCCCGCTCGGCACCCGTGCCCATCGGTGTGGCCCGCCGCCCGAGCTGGATGCGGACCGCCGTCGGGATCGCGGCGGTGCTGGTCCTGGGCATCGCGATCGGCCGGGTGTCGCACCGGACCACCGGCGCCGCCAGTCCGGGCACCGTCGCGACGAAGGCTCCCACCGCTCCGGCCGATGGCTCGGACAGCGGGGCGGCCACCCGCGTCGCCGCCAGCGTGGACGATTCGGCTGCCGAGGCTGCGCCAGCCGTGAACGGCAGCGCGTCGCCGACCGAGGTGACGAATCCGGCGCGTAGCGAGCGCGACGACCGGATCCGCTCGCTGCGCGAGAATGCGCCAGGCAGGTCGCGCGATCTCGCCGCGTACGGCGTCGAGCGTCACGTGCCCGGCGCCGTGGGTGATGGCAGCGACATGAGCGCCTACCG